>CBDUOS010000007.1:0-45233 GCA_965368905.1 uncultured Bdellovibrionales bacterium
TAAAGAATTTTGTTTTTCTTCTGGTCTTCGGCTTTGCCATGGTCGCTATTTTAGGTTTTCAAAAAAAGTACCTGCTGCAAACGACCGCTTAAGATTGACCTTGCTGTGCTTGCGAATAGTACCTTAGCGGAACCAATAGCATACCAAAGTTGTTACACCCCTCTTTAAATCGAATGGCGTGGTGGTCTCGATGTGCTCGAACGACAGCACGAAAATACCAATGATCAAGCTTCAGAAAACGAAGGCGGCGATGAATCACCACTTCATGGACAAAGAAGTAGGCCACGCCATAAGCCATAATGGCATAGCCGAAAGTGGCCCAATGGGAGTCCCACCAATAGCTTCCAAACAATATCGAGAGAAAACTCGGAACCGCAAAGAACACAGCAAAGGCATCATTTTTTTGCCACCAGCGAGTCTTCACTGGTGTGTGGTGATCTTCATGAAGATTCCATAGAAATCCATGCATAACGTACTTATGAAGGAACCATGCAGCAAACTCCATAAACAAGAAGGTTGTTGTGAAAAGAAGAATATGACTCAAGGATCCCCCAGAAAATGCCTCTCTATTATTAGATCTAACATCCATAAAAAACAAGCCTCTGAAGTACACTGGATAAGGTATTTTTATTTAGTAATTTTAATCATTTAAAACCTTTGGTTGATGAATAACAACGACTTAAAAGCACCTCTTCTAACTCCATTAAAAATACAGTTGTTTTTTTATTTTTCAAAAAAGATCAGTAGTTTCGACACCTTATGTCCATCCTGAACACCTATTAAATACGGTTATCAGGGGTCGAGTTAACATTTTTTACTCAACTTCCCTACTATTTTAAGTTACACAAAAACCTATGAATGAAACCAAGGGACAAGCCACAAAACATCATATCCTACGCGAGGGGTTGATGCTGGCAAGTGTTAAAGGCTTAGTAAACATCAGTATTGGTGGACTCGCAGCTAAGGCAGAAATGTCCCGCAGTGGTCTTTTCGCCCACTTTCTTTCTAAAGAGCAATTGCAACTTGAGATTCTTGAGTTTGCCGACATGCTTTTTAAAAATGTGGTTCTTGAACCTTGCAATCAATTTGAATCGCCAAAAGAAAAGGTGCGTTTTTTAGTTTCGAGAATGCCAAACTGGTATGAGAACACTGAGCCCGAGATACCTGGGGGATGTATTTTTCTGACCGCTTGCTTAGAGTTTGATGATCGTCCCGGTCGCGTAAAAGACTTTCTTTTAAATCAGCAAAAGAGTTTCTTAAATTTTCTTGAAGGGGTCCACAAAGAGGGCATGGAAAAAGGTGAGTTCACTGGCACCTTAACCGACGAAGATTTCGCCTTTGTTTTTTACTCTTTCTACATGGGTTACAACCAATATAAGAAGTTTTTTGGGGATGAGGATGCTAAAAAGCACGTCGATAAACACCTCAACGGCCTGATCGACTACGCCGCCACAGTTCCACGCCAGTAAACTATTCCATGAGCTTTTCAAGGCCGGCCACCATTCGTGTGGCAGCTTCTTGATCATAACGAAAATAGAGAGATGGCTCGACCAATTCCAGTTCATTCAAAAATGGAACGCCTTCTCCATCATTGATAAAGTCCACCCTAGCATACAATGTGGTTTCGGGAATCTGTCGGAGCACATCATTGCAAAAATTTAATTGATCCGCTTTGATCTCCACTTTTCTGACGTGACTGCCGAACTCTTCTTGTGAACGAAAATCATTGGCCTTGGGTGTTTTCAAAACCATATGGCTAAATTCACCCACAAAAAAATGAGCTGAGAACTCTCCTTCGGTAATCACTTTTTCCATAAAAGGTTGAGCCATGATCTCCTCGTTTTGCAGATGAGAAAAAGCCTCTTCCCAGGCTTTTTCATCTTTCAAAGACAGGCTAAATGTATTCTTTGCACTCGCTCCCACTTGGGGCTTGATCACCACTTTCTGCGAGTTGAACGATCGAAGCTCTTCTTGCAGCCGCTCGAGCTCATTCCAATTTTTCCAAAGAGTGGGAATCACCGATACACCAGCAGAGGCAAATTTTTTCAAATAAGTTTTCTGAGTGTTCCAAACGATCGTGCTGTACTCATTAAACAAGCGACACTGGGATTGGGAAATTTTCTCCAGTTGGGATAAAAAGCGAGGGGTGTCTTCGGTGTAATCCCAGGTTGTTCGAATAATAGCGCATCTAAACTCATCCCAAGGAATATCCTCTTTATTCCATGAAACCCACTGAAACTCCCACCCAGAGGCTTTTAGAGCATTTTCCAGGTATTCTTCGTCCAAGATATGGTTTTCAAGATCATCACAGGTCAGTAGAGCACAGCGTTTCATTTTATCGATCCTTTTTGAAACCCCGTGTAAACTCTTGTAAGAGTAATGTCAAAGAACTGGGAGGATTTGTATGCTTAAATTGACATCTGTAGAGAGTAACCGCCAGTGGCTCGATGGCGGGTCAATGTTTGGAAATGCCCCGCGGGCTCTATGGGAACGGTGGACCGAGGTCGATGAAAAAGATCGCATACCCCTAGCTTGTCGCTGTTTATTGATTGAGTACAAAGATCTAAAAATTTTATGTGAAGCCGGAATCGGTGCGTTTTTCGAACCCAAACTGGCCGCACGATTTGGCGTGCAAAACCCCGATCAAAATAAACTTATCGATAACCTGAAAGCAAAAGGCATTCAGCCCGAGGAAATCACTCATATGATTCTTTCACACCTTCACTTTGATCATTCTGGTGGTTTGCTGCCCTCGTATAGCGAAATGGAAGCCGGTCGCAAAGAGTTGGTGTTTCCCAAGGCTCAGTTCATTGTCGGCGAGAAAGCCTGGGAGAGGGCTCAGAACCCCCACTTTCGTGATCGTGCGTCCTTTATACCGATGCTCAATCAAATGCTCGAAGAATCTGGACGCTTGCACATCGTGAAAGATCAACAAGTCCCAGCCCCTCTCAACGAGTTCATTGAATTTTTTGAGTCCGAAGGGCACACACCTGGTCAAATGCACAGCCTGATCAAAGGAGACGACCTCACTGTGGTCTTTGCTGGAGACTTGATACCCGGGGCGGCTTGGGTCCACCTTCCGATTACAATGGGATACGATCGCTACCCTGAAAAGCTCATAGAAGAAAAGCAGTCTCTCTATAAGAGGTTTTCTGACAAAGAGTTCTTTATCTTTTTCACTCACGACCCAGAGCATGCCATGGGAAAACTTGGGCAAAATGAAAAGGGCCACTATCAAGTGACCCAGTTTCAAGATGATTTAATTCATTTGGAAATTTAGCTTCTATTCAAAGCAGTAGTAATCGATTCGATACTGCCCTTGCGGCAATAAATTCGCGAAGTCGACTTTGTCTCCGTTAAATGCGTAACCTATAGCCACTTCTTGCTCGTTGGTACGATCCACAACCTGTCCCATATCACCTTGTTCATTGGGAATCGCCACACATTCAACCGTTTCGGTAAGAGAGGAGTCAGAAATGATTTTTCCAATCTCGCCTAATTGAGTTCCGTAGTCGGCGGCACAAACTGATCCAATGTAACCACCGGTTTCTTGACTCAACTTCGCGTACTCGACTCCTAGTGATCGACCGTGTCCTGCGAGACAGTTGACACCTTCTGAATTTAACGGATTCACAATGATTGAGTGAAACTTGAAGACTGTATTGTTTCCGTAATTGAGCGACACATAATTTCTTAAAGATGTCCCACTGGATCTTCCAATGTCTGGAAGCGGTGTGGGCGCATTGGTCGTTGGATTAATAATCGGATTGCTATTTTCGTCTTCTTCATAAATCGTTTCATCTTCATCTGATATCAAAATCACATGTTTAGGAACACTTCCGTCACGAATGCAGGTGTTGTCATTTTGCTCGCCTGCTAATGTGCGCTCTAGGGAACGACGGGTTGTCATTATCCCACGCTCAAATCCGTTTCCTTCTGGCCAAGTATTTCCATTGCCATCGACAAGGATGTTTCCGAGGTCATCTAAAAGGTTCAAACTTCGAATCACATTGTTTTCAACAAACGCTTGCGCTTGCGCCTGAGTATGTTGAGAACTTTTAATACAGAAAGTTCCAGAATCATCCAGTTCGGTAAACTTACCATCCACATAATTCAGTTCAGGCTTCCAAATATAAGTTCCAGCAACAATGCCACCGATCGGAGACGTTGTTGTGATTGCTATATGATAATCCAAGCCCGCAAACGGCGCCATAAAGTTTGCAATTCGTCCAGCCATGCTGGTTTGCTCGTACTCCATAGAACCTGAGTTATCTATATTAATGATAATGTCGACTTTGTCTCCAGCAACATTGACGTCAAAGTTCTTACTTTTCATTACAATGCGATCATAAATCGTCCAGGTGATTGTTTCGGTGACCGTAACACCGTTATCGTTGGTCGCTGTGATGGTAAAAGTCTGTTCACCATTGCCTGTGGGTGGGATATTGATTCGCTCATCTTCATCACAGTCAATTTCGACTCCATTCAATAGACAGGTCACGTCCGTAATATTGTCTCCAGAGGGTGAAGTCACCTCGTAATCAATGACAAGACCAGTATCGGAAGTTGAATCTTGCGGAGCCTCATTGATTTGAATCACCACATCTCCATTACCACTGGCTGGAGCACCAAAGGTCTCGCCGTCTCCATCTGCTGGAGTGGCAATTTGCCCGGCACTGGGATCTTGTTCAAAGCCAACATCATTGGAGCAGTTTTGAAAAAGAAGTAAACTGAGCATAGCCAGTGCGACTAAGAATGGTGTAATAAAATAACGATGAGCTAATGCTTTCATGGAACCCCCGGATAAGCATATATAGAGAAAAATGATTGAGTTAAAACGAAACAGGTAACGCGAGTTCTCATTATTGATTAATTTTCGAGTATTTGAAAGATTTTTGTCTATTATCCTGACAGCCTAAAACTAAGTTTTTGAAATCATTGAAGGCGTTTTTTTTTAAGTGTCTCAGATTGAGACGGGCTCCAAACACGAGTACTTAAACTGGTATTTCCCGTAACGCAAGGGACTTTGAAACTCGATAGAATTGGCTCGAATTTCGTAAGATGGGATGCTCCCCACCCCTTGGAGACGAATAACTTCAAAATTCAGTCGCCCATTTCCATTTGTATCCACAGGTTCACACTTTAAGGTGTAGACTTTCTGCAGATTCACCACACCGGCACCGATTTTTCGCAAGGCTCCGGTGTAATCAGGCGCACAAATATCTTCAATCTCACCGCCCGTCATATTCGATAAATTGGCATAGGCTGTTCCATATTGTTCGTATTCCCCAAGGCAGTTGGCATCACCGGGACGAACAATGACTGAATTGAATTGAAACTTCTTTTGTGGCCCCCATACTTGCCGAATGTACTCTACAAGATTGCTCCCCACACTCATATGTTGTTCTGGTAATAAGGCATCAACTACATTGCGGGTGGTTTCATTTTCATCAGAAATTAAGACAACCGAAAATGAGGCCTTGTCGCGAAAGAAATCATTGAGTCTCTGATTTTCAGGACTATCTCCTGGAGTCAATGACCGTTGCACGGATCGATAGGTGTTACGTATTCCACGCTCATGTCCATTTCCCCGTTCATCTCTCTGAATCGTTTTAGAAAACTGAAACTCGGCCTCAACAAGAGACAGATTTGAATCTAACCAGTAGGAACCATTTGGGAACCTTAGGAGAGCTCCATCAGCATAGGATGTCGGCAATCCCGTTCCCGGATGAAGCCAGTAAGGATCGGTTGTCGCAATCGCCACTTTCCAGTCCAGGTCTTTCACTTTTGAGAAAAACTTTGATATCCGACGTCCCATTTCTTTTTGCTCCTCTTCCATAGAAATAGAATTATCGATAACAAATAAAATATCAGCTTTGTTGCCCGAAGATACGTCGATGTCTTCATTCACGCTATAAAAGCGATTACTCACCAACCATTGAGCCGAATCGAATCCCTCATATCCCTCACTGTCTTTCACCACAATCTCAAACTTATGGGTCCCCAAATCGAACCCAGTGAGCGGCATAAGAATTGACGTTAACAAACATGGTAGAGGCCAACCATTAACAGAACATTGTAGATTCTCTACTGGAAAATCTCCTTCATACACCTCATAGCGAACTTCGGTGTGTTCTCCTAAAAAATGATTTTTCGGTTTTTGGGTGATTTGAACAACCGGTGGTTGAATCTGCGGAACTTCATCATCCCCACTTCCTGTAGGCGGCGGAGTAAAAACTTCTTGTTCAGCCTGTGCAAACTCAACTTTTTCTGTTTTGCATCCAGATAAAACAAAAAATAAAATTAAGATCCATGAAATACGAACCACTTGGTCCCCCTCTACTTAAAACTAAAATCGGAAGCTCAATCGTTTAAAATTAGCTTCTGCCTTAGAATCTAGACGTTGGGGGGACTCTATTGAGTCATCCTGATACGTTTTACTCTTCTAAACAGTAATATTCAAAATTGTAGTCACCTGCATTAAGGGCCTCATCAAACGTAATCGTTTCTTGATCCCTCGTGTAACCCGGAAGTTTTTTTCCGCTCAGTGAAGTGATTTCAAGATCCACTTGGTTGTCGCCATCGATATCCTGAGGCACACACTCCAATTTGTGAACGCGTTTGAGGTTGGCCACTCCTTTACCCAAATCGGTCAACATTTCGCTGTAGTTTTTTGCGCAAATATCACCAAGAAGGCCATTGGTTTTGCGGGTCAACTCGGCATACTTATGACCGGTACGATGCATAAAGGAAGCATTCAAGCACTGTTGGGTGTGCACAATGATCGAATTCCATTGAAAGATCTTATTGGCCCCCCAGCTTTCTTTCACTAAATTAAGAAGGTTGTTCACCTTACTCTCTTCTTCAACTCCCGACTCATCTTCATCAGAAACCACAACGACTGCCAAAGCGGCGTCTTGTCGAAAGAACTTGGCCAACTCACGGTCCACTTTTCTGCGTGGATTCAGAGATCTCTCAATAGATCGATATGTGGCTTTAATTCCTTTCTCGGTGTCATATCCACTTTCATCACGGCGCACATGTTTCTCAAATTGTTTTTGCGCTTTCTTTTTCCCCAGTCGTGGAGTCAAAAAGTAGTCACCATTAGGGAATGCATGCAGGCGTCCATCAGACCAATCTTTACTAGTACGAGTATCGGTGGTTGTGATCCCAATATGCCAATCAATGTCTTCAATTTCATCGATAAACTTTTCAAAGCGTTTGCTGATTTCTTTTTGCTCATCCCACATCGAACTTGAGTTATCAATAACGAAGAGAATATCGGTCGCGTGGGTTTGTGCATCCACAGAAACCAGATCGCTGAATTTTTGAAAGTTATTATAGATGCTCCAGTTCTCTTCGGCATCTCCCTTCAAACCTTCTACATCGACGGCTTGAACTGAAAAGCTGTGAGGTCCAAGTGGAAGACCCTCTATATCAATGACTCCGATGCTCCAATCGCAGTTCACTTTGACCGAGTCGACATAGCACTCTACATAATCGATTTCATTATCTCCGGGCACCACTTCAAAAACCACTTGCGTGCCTTTGTTCAGTTTATGATTGCTCGGCGCTTGCATGATATTAACAACAGGCCCCTGTGGAGCATTGGAGCCACCATTGCCACTCCCCTGATCCAACGTTTCATTGGGTGCTGGAGCGAACTCCACCCCTTGTTTACAGCCAACGGCCAATAAAGGAAGTAGAAAAATTAAGATCCATTTTTTAAACATGGTCATCCCCTTAATAAAAGTACAACCCTTAGTCGGCCTATAAAACTTAAGGCCACAGACGCTTGTCTCGTTTTCTAGACCAAAGCAGAGACCAATCGAACTGACTTGATACAGATTCGCCGGCTTTCCCCCCAAATACCCCAATTCGTAAAAAATATCGCCACTATCTCCCAAACAGTGCCAGGCCCTATTCCTGCACACACCGCTCCAAGCATGGGGCGGTGTGTGCAGGAATAGGGCCTGGCACCTTTTTGGCAATGTATAGATGGTAGGAGGAACGTTATGCGCTGGAATCAATTTAAACCCCTTTCTGGGTTCGTTGTTGGGCTTTTGCTGACGACATTTGTCACTGCTTGTGTAAAAAATGCTGGAAAGAATGATAAATCAGAGGTTCAGTTTAAAGAGCTACAAAGCCAAGAACTGACCCTCGCTCAGGTCGAAGGTAACGCCGAAATCGTTGTTGAGGATGTTTCAGAGGTTCCGGCCGCAGAGATCACGCAAGTCTTTCGATTCAATATCACCGACATAAGAGAAATGCGTTTTCGACAAGGCGAACTTAAGAATGACGAGTGTCGTGCCGACGGCTCCTTTCTTCCTAGCTTCACTTTAACTGGCCCCGATGGCGTTGAAAAACCCGTTCGCGGACGTCGAAATCCCGAGCTACTTGTTCCAGGGTCCTATCTTTTACAAGTTAAAGCCGAAAACGGCAGCCTTTGTAAGAAAATTTCCATGAAAATTCACCTCGACTCTAAGGTGCGAAGTGATCTGACCCTCACTGGACGCGACAACCGTGGTTACATTTGTAACAACGTTGCAGAGAATGGTGTCACCAAAGCCGACACAACCGTTCGTGTGAACACAGCCCCCATGCAAGTGATAAAATATGAAAAACTCGTTTCTGGCCAAACTGTGGCTGTTCCTGTGGAAACAGATCAGATGCATTGCCAAATGGAACTAGCGTCCAACACCGAGTGTTCTGATAGCTTGTTGCCAACAGATGTCGATTCTCGTCCCGTGGTCGCTGTACAAAAAAACTGCATATCCGATGATCAAGTGCGAAACCGAGGCTTCTCACATCTACTGGTTCGCCGAGCCCAAGGCGTAGGACAAACCATTGACTTCACCTGTCGTCATCGTCGTAACAACATCACTCTTAGAATGACAGGCTGCCAAGGAATCTTCAACTTGGGTGAGACATTGCCTCTACGCTCTGGTCAAACTGACATTATGCTCAGACGCCACCGCATGAATATCAATTTTGAGCCGATCTATGGCGATTTGAATGATCAAAACATTCCGGGTGACTTATATGCTGGAATCGTAAAAAAAGTGACAGATGAAGATATCACCTACTACGAGCCGATTCACCCCAACTTCGAATCCATTAGCAAAGATGATCTGTTGGATGGGCAAATACAAATTCAAGAACACAACTTGCGATTGATGCTTCTGAACAATAACGCTAACGATCTTGTTCTTGTTTTGAGTCAAACTCCTGATTTGAGACATGGAATTTTCCATATGAACTTTTCTTCTCTTTGTGCGGATTCAGAAAACACTCTGGCGATTGCAAATGGTCCCAATGGACGCTCATCACTCTGTGAAGAAAATTGACGTTAAGTTTTTAAATCTTCTCAAATTACTACGTCAAACTTATTAGCGCATCTAAAAAGTTATACAATGAAATCAAAGGAAGGGGCCAGAGGACTGGCCCCCTTTTTGCTTGTCTATAGTAGTTATACAAAAGAGGGCAAAAACATGGCGAAACTGATACTGGCAATAACATTAATTTTTTCCGCGAATTTCTCAAATGCAGACACGGGTGTCGATAACTGTTCTGAAAAGAAAATGTTTCTTCGTGATATCTGTAAAAATCAAAAACTCAACGGCGACATCGCTCAGTTTGATCAATGTGCCAACGGCTTCTCTTACGAGATCTCGGCAAATCCGATTGAAGTGACTTCGGATTTCGTGACGACAGATATTCAGTGCAAGATGGTTGAAGTGCGCAAACAAGATGGTATCGACAGTCGCACAACATACTATGATAAAACAAATCAAAAGGTTGTCGTATACAAGCACGACAATGGATTGGCCAACGCCTACGTGTATGGCCACACAGGTTTCTATCACATCACTCAGTTCGCTAGTGGTGATGCGATTTACAACTTTCACAGTTTTGATAATTGATCGGAAGGCTTTTTAGCCTTCAATGAAGCATTTCTAGGGACAAGGTTTTAAGCCACTCATTTTTGAGTGGCTTTTTTTTAGATCCCGACAGGATGCCAGACCGTCTTGTCTTCAGTAAAGTGGACAATAGGCGCAAGATCACAGTTCTCAAATGTCCATGGAACCACTCGCTTCATGTTTTCAATGGCCATCTCTTTCAGTTCACCCAACCTATCAGAGTTGTCTCCCATATAGAGGAGTGAATGAACTTCCATGTGCTGCCCCATAATTGTGTAGAGTTCTTCAATCTGTCCAGAGAGCAGGTTAATCACTCCCGCAGGCAAATCGGACGTCTTGAACACCTCTCCAAGCTCAGAAAGCAATGCGGCTCCGGGTTGGTCAAATACAACCACCACAGAATTCCCTGAGCAGACCACACTGCAGATCGCACTGACAAACTGAGACAAATCAAATTCACAGTCATAAAGCACACCCACCACACCAACCGCATCCGGAGTAGTAAAGTTATGATAAGGACCCGCTACCGGATTGACCGAAGCCATCACTTGTGAAAATTTGTCAGCAAACCCTGCGTAGTAAACAAAACAATCAATGGCAGCTTCGACTTGAGAGGTGGCCTCTTTGGTGGTTGAGCCTTGTACTGTTGTAAGAGCCGTGACCAGCTCTTGCTTTTTCCCCTCTGTCATCTCTGCCATGCGATAGAGAATTTGCGCTCGGTTGTAGGCGGTTCGTCCAACCCAACCTGGCTGAGCACCTTTCGCCGCTTCAACAGCTGCACGCAAGTCTTTTCGTGAAGCACGGCAAAGATGAGCATATGTTTGCTCTTGTCCATGAACCTTGACTGGAAAACTTCTACCAGATTCTGTTCGTGGAAATTCACCATTGATGAACAGCTTGGTGGTCTTTGCAATGCTTGTGTTTAATTGATTGATTCCTGACATTAGTTCACCTCCACATAGGGGTAAAGACCATGACGTCCACCTTCGCGACCCCAACCACTTTCAAAGTAGCCACCGAAAGGAGAACTGGGATCAAACTTATTATAGGTGTTCGCCCAAATGACTCCGGCTTTTAATCCCAGTGCTGTTTTTTGAATTTTCGAAGCCTTTTCTGACCACACACCGGCAGCCAGTCCGTAAGGGGTGTCATTGGCTTTGGCAATAGCTTCTGCGGGGTCGCGGAAAGTTGAGACCGTTAACACTGGTCCAAAAACTTCTTTTCGAAAAATGGTCGCACTTGAGGCCACATCACTAAAGAAACAAGGCTTATGGTAGAAGCCCTGAGACGGCGGTTCTGTGGCAGAGGCTGAGTAAAAACCCCACCCCTCTTCTTTGGCGTCACTGACAAAGCTTTTGATTTTTTCTAACTCGCGGTGAGAGTTGATGGCACCAATATCGGTATTCTTATCCAACGGGTTGCCAATGCGAATTTTCGCCATACGATCTTTAAGTTTTTCAATAACAATGGGAGCCACAGACTCCTCCACCAACAGACGTGAGCCAGCACAGCAAACATGTCCCTGGTTGAAGAAAATGCCGTTCACAACCCCTTCCACAGCTTGATCAATGGCCGCATCTTCATAAATGATATGGGCCGACTTTCCGCCCAGTTCGAGCGTGAGTTTTTTACCGGTTTTAGAGGTCGCTTTGGCAATCATTTTTCCAACCAGCGTGGAACCAGTAAAAGCCACTTTATTAATGTCTGAATGGTTCACCAAATGAGACCCCGTCGCTCCCGCACCGGTGACAATATTCACCACACCTTCAGGAAGTCCCGATTCTTGGATCACTTCCGCCAGTAACAGTGCCGTGAGCGGTGTTGTTTCAGCGGGTTTTAGAACCACCGTATTTCCGGTGGCCAAAGCCGGAGCAATCTTCCAAGCCGCCATCAATAAAGGAAAATTCCAAGGAATAATCTGAACCGCCACACCCAAGGGTTTCAACTTTTTCCCTGGAAAGGCAAAATCCAACTTATCAGCCCACCCCGCATTGTAAAAGAAGTGAGCGGCCACCAGTGGAATATCAACGTCGCGTGATTCTTTGATGGGTTTTCCATTGTCCAAAGTTTCAAGGACAGCAAATTCACGGGCCCGCTCTTGAATCATGCGAGCGATACGGAAAATATACTTCCCTCGTTCTCGCCCGGTCATTTTCGACCAGACTTTTTCATAGGCTTGACGAGCCGCTTGCACTGCCAAGTCCACGTCTTTTCCAGAAGCTTCAGCCACCTCACCTAGAACTTCACCAGTTCCAGGGTTGAGAGTGGGAAAATATTTTCCTTCACAGGGTTCCACGAACTTTCCATTGATAAACAAAGAGTTTCGCTCTTTGAGATTAACAACGGCTGTGGATTCAAGGCTTTCCGAATATTCAAAATCAAACGAGGTTTTACCGGCCGCTTTAATCTTGCCCTTCCCGTTCATTTTCTTATCTTTTTTCTTCTTTTTCTTTTTTGATTCTTTGCTCAACATTCTTTGTCCTTAATCGATGGAAAAAATCTTATCGTAGTAGTATCGACCAGTGATTTGTTTGTAGATTTGCTTCAACACATCATTCAACAAGCTACTGGCCCCAAAGCGAAATAGATCTGGGGTTAGCCACTCGGAGCCCAACACTTCATTGACCATACACAAATATTGAATGGCCATCTTGGCGTTGCGGATTCCGCCGGCCGGTTTCATTCCAATTTTTTTGCCAGTCTCTCGATGGTAATCTTTGATCGCATTCAACATGACAAGTGTCACCGGCAAAGTCGCGGCTGGGCTAACCTTTCCAGTCGATGTTTTAATGAAATCGGCTCCAGCTAACATTGCAAGGTGAGACGCAAACTGCACGCGATCATAGGTTTTCAGCTCACCCGTTTCTAGGATCACTTTCAAATGGGCATCCCCACAGGCTTCCTTGATCTGTACAATTTCATCAAACACGGTTTGATAATCACCACTTAAAAAAGCACTGCGATTGATAACCATATCAATCTCGTCCGCGCCAAATGAAACCGCCGCCTTGACATCGGCCACGCGAATGGGGAGTGGCACCTGACCTGCCGGAAAGCCGGTTGCCACTGATGCTAGGTGAATATCGGTACCATCCAATGCTTTCGCCGCATGAGGGACCATGTTGGGGTAAACGCAAACCGCAGCCACAGAAGGCATAGGTCGCGCCTGGGGATGCTGTGAAAGCTCCCTGTCGAATCCAGACGGGATCGGAAATCGAGCCTTCGCACACAACTGCTTCACTCGACCGGGCGTATCGGCTCCCTCTAGTGTGGTGAGATCAATCATTGAAATGATCGCATAAAGAGCATCAAGCTTACTGGATTTTTTGATAGATCGTTTTGTGAAAAAAGCAGCGCGCTCCTCAGCACCCACCTGGTCCACAGGTTGATAGGGAATGGGAATTTTCATCCCCCCATGTCCGGTTACAAAACGGTCGTGGATCATTTTTTAGCCTCCCCGAAAAGTCCTAATTTCTTAGCATTTCCTGGGGCGTGGGCCAATGTCTTTTTCCTCAGCTCCTACAGAGTTAAGTAGAGCTCGGCAAGCGCTTCGTCATTGAGCTCTTCGAGGGCTCTCAAACGTTTGGCTTTCTTCTCGATTGATGCCGTATGACTGGCGTAATTCAGTGCCACAATGTCGTAAGACTCTTGGGCGTCAACTTTCTCAGCCTTTAGAAGACCCGCCTGAAACTGGGCTTGGCTCAACTTCTGCTGAAGTTTTTTGATCTCATCGGGCAGGTTTTCAAGATCTGCGATCTGCTGGTCTAGGTTGTGGTTGTCGGCCACCAAGGCATTGCGACGTCGCCGATGAGAGTCTTGCTCTCTCACATAACGATTCTTTTCGTCCTGCAAATTGGCAATATCCAAATTGAGTGCACTCTCTTCACGACGGAGGCGCGTGATTTTTCGATCCACTTCACGCACATCAGCCTCTAACCCTGGAATTCGATTCTGGTTCTGAGTTATTTTCTGCTGACCACTTTGTAGTTTCTGCTGAAGATTTCGTTTGCGAGTGCGAGCTTGCTGCAATTTTTGTCTAATTTGTTGCTTTTCTGCTGGAGTCTCGGCTTGATTCAATTGGTTTTGCAAGTTGTTGATGCGGGTGGTGACTCTCTGAATCTGTTGTCGCGTCTGCTGGTTTTCTTGCCGAAGAGACTGAATCTCGCGACGCAAGTTTTGAATTTGTCTTTCGAGATTGTCTTTGTCACTGCTTTCTTTGCGGAGATCTCTTTGCACCGTCGTCAGTTTGAATTGTTTCTGACTGATTCGATTTTCAACAGTATTGATGTCAGCATTCAGGTTGGAAATCAAATTGTTCAAACGACGAATATTTCTTTCATTCTCTCTTTTCTCAGCTTCCAGCTTGGCCACTTCCCCACTCTTGTTGCCTTGCTGTCCTTTTTTACTTTGAATTTCATTTTCCAATTGCTGAACTTCGAGTTGTTTGGCACTCAAACGTCTTTTGGCCTGTTGCAATTTACGATCTGCCTGTCTTTTGTCAGCTTGCAAGGTCTCTTGCAAAAGTATGTCTTCCTTTTCTTCAATGGCGTTTCGAATAAACTGGGCGCTATAATCTTTGTTTTGCTGAAAAAATGGTTTCGGCTCTTCGATCACGACTTTGTCGCCACTGCCTTCGCCATCACCACCACCGTCTTTACCTGTGTCTCCATCACCACTTCCTGATGAACAGGCTGCAATGGCTAGCAAACTAAATAGGAATAAGACTTTACGAAATGGATTCATGGCCCCCCCTTCCATTCACAAACTTAGGACTAGCACGGAGCGCCATGAGGGTCTACAATATTTCTATGACGACAAAATCAGGCACCGCAGAACCGCTTCAGATGTCATTCTGGCAAGCTTTATTCAATAAGAAGATGCTCATTTGCCTTTTTAACGGGGTTACAGCGGGCCTCCCGCTTTTCTACCTGATTCAACTGATTCCCGGCTGGTTGCGATCCGAACAGGTGGACCTCAAAACAATTGGCTTATTCTCATTGGTTGGAATTCCCTACACTTGGAAATTTCTTTGGGCCCCTTTACTCGATTATTTGGAACTCCCTTTTTTGGGGTTACGCCGTGGTTGGATGTTGATCACGCAAATCTGTTGCATGGCCAGTATGTTCTCATTGGCTTTTTTAGACCCTGGCCAAGATCTAAGCCTGATCGTGTACGCCGCCATTGCTATGGCATTCTTTTCGGCCAGCCAAGACATTGTTTTAGACGCCTACCGCAGAGAACTTTTAAACGACCGCGAGTTGGGTTTGGGCAACTCAATGTACATGAACGGCTATCGAGCCATTGGCTTTGTACCGGGTGGCTTAGGGTTGATACTTTCTGATTATATTTCTTGGTCTGCCGTTCATATGATTATTGGCTCTTTTATGTTGATTGGCGTGGTGAAAACTTTTTTGATCAATGAAGTGAGTTTGAAAAACCGGAAAGCATTGACTCTTCGACAGTCCGTCGTCGAACCCTTGATGGAATTCTTTAATCGAGAGGGGCGAAAATCCGCGCTCTTGTTTTTGTGCTTTTTGTTTCTTTACAAATTGGGCGACAATATGGCCACAGCCCTTTCCACTCCTTTTTATATCGATGTTGGATTTAGCAACACCGTAATTGGAACCACTGTAAAAGTTGTCAGCTTCTGGGCCATGATGATTGGCGCCTTTGCTGGCGGTGCCGCAATATATCGCTATGGTATCAACAAGTGCCTTTGGTTCTTTGGAGTGGTGCAATTGATTTCCATCTTTGGGTTTGCCGTTCTCAGCGAAGCTGGACCAGTGGTTTCGGTCCTCGCATTTGTTGTAGGTTTTGAGTATCTGGGAGTTGGTCTAGGTGCCTCGGCACTTACCGCTTTTATGGCAAGAGCCACCAATATGAATTTCACCGCGACCCAGTTTGCATTATTCTCAAGCTTAATCGCTTTGCCTCGCACTTTTGCCAATGCAACCACTGGTTTTTTAATTGAAGGCATCTCTCCGAAAGATGTTTGGCTACACGAGACGTTTGGTTCCATACCAGGTTTGGGCTACACTCACTTTTTTATCTTTTGTGGGTTTATGGCCTTACCCGGAATGATCCTTTTACATTGGGTGGCACCATTCCAAGATCGAGACAACTCTGGTCTTAAAAGAAAGACCTGAGTATAATAATAAGACAGGGGGGCTTCGCTATGAACTTGCTAAAAAATCGTCGAGGATTTTCACTTATGGAACTGATGACTGTCGTTGCGATTATTGCCATTCTTTCGATGATCGCGATGCCGAGTTATCAAGGCTATAAGGCAAGAGCCCGACAGAAAGAGGGTTTGGGCATGCTCAATACATATTATATGGCAGCCGCTGCGGCCCGCGCAGAATGGGGGATTTTTCCTGGGAACTTTAAAGCGACCGGATATCGCCCAAGAGGTGTGGTTAATTATCGCTTGCGAGCCGACGACAACCCCAACAATATTGATATCATACAAGACGACCCTCAATGTTTTCGCACCCAAGCCACGTGTGACTGTGCCGGAGCCCCCACTCCTTGTCCCGATTTTAAAACTTGGCAGGAGGCTCCAGCTGGAAGCCAAGGCAAAATTGGCATTGCGGGAGTGCTCCCTAGCCCCTGCGGCGACTCCGACACCACGGACGACACCCTTAGGGCGCAAGTCGCTGGGTGGATTAGCAGTTATGCGAAGGTCGCTGATAAGTATATGATCGACGAGAAGAAAATATTGACGATGTGCCAAGATGGCACCAAGTAGTCTGCTTCACTTTGAGACACTCTCTCTGCTATTGGTTCGACTTCACTGTATCAATAGCGATACACTTTAAATCTCTATATAATAATGACTGAAATGAGGGGGGTGTCTCATGAGGTTTCTTGAATATATGTATTATGAGTCGTTGCCGTATTTTTACGGTGCCGTCGGGCTATTTGCCATTTCACAACATCAGTTTTCAAAAATTGCAGCCGCAGGTGGTTTTGTTTTGCTTGTTTGCAGTTACCAAGTTTTTTACAAGCGGTACTTTCATAGAACTTATACTACGAAAGCCCGCAATCACTTGAATATTTAAAAAATCTGACGATATCCTAAGTAAGCCGCTCGACCTCTTTCATCGTAAAGTCGAAAGTTGATGTCGGCATCAAATGAATTCGAATCATCAAACGGTGGCAAACTTCCAAGTAAGTTTTTGACACCAAAAGTGAAGCGACCATTCATGGACTCAACACTCCAGTTGTAACGCAGATCCAGCTCGGTGTAAGTGGGATAGCGTCCGGCGGATGCAATCCTTTTTGCATTTTGTGCTATGGTACGCCCTAATACACTAATCTCATGATTGGGATGAGGGTAATAAAATAGGGTGGTGTTATTACGCCACTGAGGACGACCATTGGAACCCACCCGATCGGTGATCCCCGTCCCAGGGAATGCTTCTGTCTTGTAATAGATCATGTGGGAGTGACGAAAGCGCAAGCGAAAGTCTCCGACAGAAGTTAGGACTCGCCCGTCATAATTGAAGTCAACACCTTGGGTTTCGGTTGAAGATATATTCAAGTACGGGGCGTAAAGCCCGACTCCGATCAACTCTCCATTGGGATCTCGGACCGTGGTCGCACCATATTTTGAAATATCTACTCCCTCTGCTTCGGCACGAGTGATAGCACCGTAGTCAGTCTCTTCAACTAAGTCTTTTAAATCGTAATACCAAAAGTCGACACCAAAGCTGTGAAGGCGTGTGGGTTGCACGACCGTTCCAAGGTTGAAAGAGAAGGAACGCTCCTCTTTAAGGTCACGGTTTCCACCGATCACCACGGGGTGCTGTACAAAGCCACACGCCGCATCTCCCCCCACTTTGTTGCAATGAACTTGATCGACAAATCCAGAGCGACCGGTGGTTTGAGCACTGTAGAGCTTTTGCATTTGCGGCGCTTTAAAGCCGGTCCCAGCTGAAGTCCGAAACATCACCTCTTTCCAGGGCATGTAGCGGAAACCCAACTTGGGATTCACTGTACTGCCGAACCCTTCGAAATAATCGTAGCGAAGAGCCGCCGAACTTTCTAAGCTTTGAAAAAGTTGAGCACTGAGTTCGGTGAACAGTGAGGCCGAATTTCGATCTCCCCCACCGGCACTGCTGGCAATGTTTAAAACCTCTCCGTTTAGGGTGCGGTCATCAGCCGCGTCTTGATAAAGTTCACGAAAGCCTTGTATTCCCACCGCCATCATTAAGGGGCCGGCTCCAAGATAACCAACTTCACCACTGGCTTTGGCATCCACGAACGTATTTTCTGAAATACTATTTTGCTGTGGATCATAGAGGAGACCGCGCAAGTCCCCCCTTTGTCCTTCTGGAGCCAATGGATCGTAATCTCCGTTGTCCACAGCATTTTGTAGATCCGAAGCTAAGGCATAGCCGCTGCGGCGTTCTTTGCGGTCCACTTTGTTAAAGCTAACCGACGACTCCCACTCCCAAGTGTCTCCCATATAACCACGAACTCCAACCAAACCCATTCCGGCATTGGTTTTTGTATTGGACTGCCGGTTCCCTAGCTCACCTAAGCGCATGCGAACAGTGACATCCTCTGCGGGATTGTTAGGGTCTGGAGCGCGTAGTGTATCGGTAAAAGACGGAGCAAAAACCCAATCCACTTCTTTGTAAGAATAGCTTAAGCGCGTGAAGGCCTCCATCTCGTCACCCAAGTCGTAGCGCATTTCATTCATCAACGAGGCTTGTTTAACATAGGGCATCTCCCAGTTCTCATCTCCGAAGTTGTAAGAGCAACGACCATCAGCTAAAACCGAATCGGGGTCGCAACTGTCCGAAGGTGTGTAATTGACATCGCCATCTTTTTTGTAAGCGGGGTCGGTACTAAAGGTGCTACGGCCGTACTTCGACCACTCTCGGTCTTTCGATTGAATGCGTTCGTTGTGTCGCATGTAAATCACATTGGTCATGCTCAGGCGTCCCGATTGATAACCGTATGTGTAACTCAGGTCGCGTCGTTCGCCACCGCCCTGTTCGGTGACCGACATGGTGGTTCCAAGCTCATGACCTATGAAATCTTTTTTCGTGATGATGTTGACCACACCACCCAAGGCATCGGAACCATAAATCGCCGACGCTCCATCTTTCAAAATTTCAACTCTCTCAACAGCCCCCATAGGAATTATATTGAGGTCCACAGCCCCCCCGACGGCATCCGCCGGTAGCCTCTTACCATTTAATAGAACCAGGGTTCGCACTTGTCCCAGACCACGAAGATCCACAGCGGAAGTCCCGGCGCCAAGCTGTCCTGAATGCTCTCGAAAAGAGCCGAATGAATTGACGCCTGTGTCTCGCAAGACGTCTGAGACTGAGTTGTAGCCGGAGCGAATCAGATCATCTTGATCAATGGTTAAAACTGGAGAAGGACCCTCGACATCAATACGCTTAATGTGAGATCCAGTGACCTCCACTCTTTCTACCTTCTGTCCCGTGACCTCTTCTTCGGTGACAGGCTTCACTTGGTTTTCTTTTTTAACTTCGTTTTTAATATCTTCATACTCCACACCAAGAGTGCTTTCCTCTTGAGCTTGCACCCAATGAAAACAAAACAAGATGAAAACTATTGTTTGAAGAAACCGAATCATAGGACCCCCATATATATAGACACCGATGTCCCAATTATTAATCATGGTCCTTAGGTAAGGTAACAAAAAGGCCAGTTTTCACGACCTTGGTTCGGCAAATGCCGCCTACCGTCACCAGAAATTCGAAATTATTGTCACATTATAACGTGCTAATACAATTGTGCTTCTTAACACAAGAGGTAGTATTACAATGCAACCTCTGCCATAAAGAGTCTGTGAACCTATTCATTTCGATCGTCCCTGGCTTTTCATTCGTTTGCGCTCTCACCATGTTTGGTTTAATGGCAGGCCAGTTTTTTTTGTATCGCAAGCATCATAACAAGCGCTCTCGGGAGCTGGCATATTTCTGCTTTTTCACCGGAGTTTTTGCACTTGTGATCACCGCGTCCCACTCCCGTTTGCTACCACAAATGGAATTCCAATACTGTGTAGAAGGTTTTTTCCCAGTTATTTTTCTATCTGCCTACTTCTATTTAAAATCCATGGCCTATTTCATTATGGTTCCAAAGTGGCTAAAAAAACTGTTTTATCGAGGGCAAGCCTTTCTTATCTTCCTTTCATTTTTCCCTATTCTCCATCTTTTCATATATGGAACCTCCATCTTTTTTGACGAGACCAATAAAGTCGAGACTGGCAATTTTTTTATGAACTCTTTCTCAATGCGCCTGGGGCAAACAGAGCTTTTCCCCCATATTATATTGTCACTATCAAGCCTATTATGTATTGTTTTAGCCATTGATATTCTTATACGAATTCGTAAAAGCTCTCGTGACACCTTTTTGATATTGGGATTGTGGTTTACAATTCTTGCGTGGGGAACGGAGATGCTTATGCTCCCGTTCACAGTCGAATTATTTGTTCCCGTCCTGTATCTTAGCAATTTTTTTGAAGCCTTTCGCATGAACTACTTGGTGTTCCGCGAAGAACTCGAGGAGAGTCTTGAGAGTGAAAAGTCAGAAAGCTACAAAGAGATCAGTATTGATGAAGAGCGGGTCGCAAAACTCTCCGAACAACTGAACCAGATTATGCAAACCGAAAAACTTTTTCGTGACCCCAACTTAAAACTGGAAAAGCTGGCGCGGCATTTACACATACCCTCTTACTTGCTAACTCAAGTTCTTCGTTTTGGCCTGGACACCAATTACTTTGAGTATGTCAGCACCTATCGAATTGAGGACGTTAAGAAAAAGTTAGAAGATCCAAAGTACGATAGCCAAGCTGTGATTGAACTCGCCTATACCGCTGGGTTCAATTCAAAGTCTTCGTTCAATACAGCCTTTAAAAAAATCACCAGTATGACTCCCACCCAGTACCGCAAAGAAGCCACAACGAATAAAAACAGTCAATAAAGTGGGAGCCCGAAGGCTCCCTAAAATCCTAAATCCCAAATTTCAAACCCTGGCTTACCAACAAAACCGCAAACCATCGGCAAATGTTTGTTGTGGGTTCAATCGATAGGCCTTCGCACGCTGTGAGGCTGGATGATGTGGACCCACCGTTTGATCCATATAATTAATTAATTGGTCCGCCTGATTCAAAAAGAACTGATAGGCTTCATTGTAGTCCATGGGATTGTTTGGATCCCAATACTCTTCCCAAATAGTCTGAGTGACAAACTTCTGATCCACATGGGGACGTCCCCAGCAGCGGCGCTTAAAAACACGACCTTGCCCCACTTGGCGAACCATTTCGGCCATTTTCACATAGGCCTCCACACTCCAAGTCAAGGCATCGGCGTAAACTAAAGAGTCTCGCTCGGTCCAAAATACATTGAGCCGGGTAACAACTGCCTTGTAGTCCAATTGTCTCATGTATTGATCAATCGGGTCGATCATATGGCGCTGAACGTTCTCGCTGGCCACATTAACAATCTCCATCAAACGGTTTCTGTAGGACGATCTAGGGTAATGCTGTAAAAACAAAGCGGCCGAATAATACTGGAAGGCCGGGTTGCTTAGGTTTTGCCGCGAGTGAACGCCCAGAACCATCTTCTCCCAAAAAGGATCGACCCCACGATTGTGCGCAAAGTTATCAAATGCCACTTCAATTATCTTACTACGGATTTCAAGAATGACACTTGCATCTTCTCTATTGCGTTTGCCATAGAGGTGCACATAAAAGGTGGCGGCGTTCATCGCTCCGTAGGGATCGTCTCCATCTATGTAGGCATCAATAATTTCTCGACGTGCCAACTGACGATTTTGCTGATTGCCATGCTCAATAATACCAAGATAATATTTTACGCGACGGCATCCATTGCGCACACTGCGTGCTTGCTGAAAGCTAGCACTGATATTCTGTGAGTTGACGGAACTATGAGGTCGATCCTCACACTCCTTACGCAATTGTCGCCCATGATTCCTCATGTATTGGACAACCTCTTGCCAATAACTTTGGTAGGTACTGATTTCACTCGCTTGTGTCTGTGATGAAACCACCATGGCTAATAATATAATGAGAAACAGCTGCCCAAAGTTTCGTAATGTTTTATGACTCTGATGTTTCTTTTTCATGCTCATACTCCTTAATAAAATTAAAAGCATTAAAAACGACTCACCATCATCAGAGCAAAGTCAGTGCCAGTTCATAAAATCATGAGCTTTTTACATTCTTTTTTTAGACAGTAAAAATCACAGATCCAAGGCCGGACCACATTGGATTTCACAGACTATTATAAAGAAAACCACAGGACAGAGCAGGCCCC
The DNA here is from genome assembly GCA_965368905.1 of uncultured Bdellovibrionales bacterium. Taxonomy (GTDB): domain Bacteria; phylum Bdellovibrionota; class Bdellovibrionia; order Bdellovibrionales; family JAGQZY01; genus JAGQZY01. The sequence goes on from CBDUOS010000007.1 coordinate 22,241, forward strand.
TATAAGCAGCTTTTTGTTGGCACAGATTTGATTTTAACCTCTTGTTTAGATCTGTTTTCGGGTCACTGGTTGCATTTTGGACGCTTTCAAATAAATATGTATTTTCAGTTGTTTACGAGCAAAAGAACAATTATTCCAAAAGTGTCGTTTTGCAACCAAAGCGCCTCTAAGCCCCACCCATTGGCCTCTCGCAGCTTTTACCCATTTTTGTCACGCCCACAAAAGAATTTCATTTTTTAACCCCGGTTTCAATTTGGGGTTTTTACCGCGCAGACTTTTCAAAGAAATTTTCTAATCACTAAACTTTCAATCACTTACCATAAACAAAATTTACAATCTTTTTTTCTGGCACATGCGTTGCTTAATGGAGTTCCCATGCGTTCAAAAGGATTTGCACAGCATTAAGAATAATTAGTTATCTCAAATTTATCAGAAGGAGGTAAAGATGACTAGACTTAACAAAACAGTTGCACTGAGTGCCTTGGCTACTCTTGCACTATCAACAACCCCTGTTTTTGCAGAACCAACATTAACTGTTGAGGGGACAATACAGCAGGACATGAGCTACAACAATGTCGACGACAGCGTAAGCATGACCAATAATGAGGCGAGCATCCGAGCCACCTTGGCAATTCGCGAAGGTTTAAAAGCCATCGTAAAATTGAATCTAGCCGACCAAGTCAACGGTGCTGATTTTGATTGGGATAGCTTTGAGTCTGCCATCGAAGAAGCATACATCGAAGTGGATGCTAATGGACGAGCAACCATCTTATTTGGTAAACATCAGATGGCCTACGCAGAACAATTGGCTATGATGGCCATCCCTGAAAATGACCAACGTTTCGCACTTGCTAACGAAAGTGAAATGATTGGTTTGACGGTTCAAATCCCCAAAGACTCTTTAAGCATCGTTGGTCAAGCCATCGATCAACTTGAAGTGTCCATTTTTGAAACCGGTTCAGGAGACTTTGCAGTTTCAGGCGACATGGGTGCTTCTATTCGAGCCACCAAACAGTTATCTGACAGATTAACCACCACGATTTCTGCATTGATGAAACAACAAGCTGGAGACGACGAATACCGCGCAGCGGTCAGCGTAGCGTACGCAGCAGACAACGGATTTACGTACTATGCTGAAGGTCAATGGCTACACAACAGTCCGACTTATCCTGATGCCGCTTATGCTGTTACGGCAGGTGTAACGAAGGAAGTGGGACCTGGTCTTTTGGTTCTTCAGGGTTCTTATGTTGAAAACTATGGAGGTGAACTGGGCGCATCTTATCACCTCCCAATTACTCCAAATGTTACCTTTGCCCCAGAGATTCGTGTGAATCCTGAGGACACAAGTGATTATAGCATTGGAGCTCGCGTAACGATTCAGGGCACTGTTACGAAAGAGCTTAATGGAGATCTCCCTGGAGACGATCAACTTTAATGTTTGGTCGACTTTAGGACCCCACGTTTTCGCAGGGCTTTTCGCAAGGGAAGCCCTGCTTTTTTATTTTTTAGGCCAGCTCGTCAAGTTTGGAGTCAAAGTCTGTGGTGATTTGATCTTGTTGCTCGATCAATTCATCCATCCTTTGATAATGAGTGGCGACTTGAATTTGCAATTGTCCGATTTTTTGAAACATATCTTGGGTTTCTGAGGAGTCTACGGCCAATTGGCTGATCTCTTCATTCAGTTTTGCCAGCGCATCTTCTTTTTCGATGATCACACCTTCTACCTCTTCAATTTCTTTTTTGATAGGCTTGAGAAGTTTGGCTCGTTTCTGCACCAGTTCGGCCCGTTTACGTTTGTTCTCTTTGCGATCTCCGGATGATTTTTTAGCCTTACGAACCTCTAGCTCGCCCCAACCTTCCTTTTCAAGAAACTCTTCGTAGTTGCCAAGAAAAACCTTGGCGTTGCCATCTTTAAAGACGATCAACTTATTGGCCAATCGCCCCAGCAGATCCTCATCGTGACTGACAAACAGTACCGCTCCAGGAAAGGCGTCGATCTCATCGGTCATCGCTGCGATGGACTCCATGTCCAAATGGTTGGTGGGCTCATCCAAAAGCAAGACATTCGAAGACTTCGCAATCACCTTCCCCAAAAGCACACGGCCCTGTTCGCCTCCGGACAAAACGGAGATCTTTTTGTCAGAGTTGTCACCAGAGAACATCATTGCTCCACAAATCGAGTAGACCTGACTTCGACTCAAATGAGGGTTCTCCTCTGAAATCTCTTCGTAAATGGATGCCTGTGGTGACAGCTTCTTTTTGTTGGTCTGCTGATAGTACGACAACGTGGTATCGGGATGAGATTGGATCTCTCCCTCAGCGTTCAACTGTCCCGCCAACACATTGAGGAGTGTGGTTTTACCATAACCGTTCTTACCAATGATTCCGATCCGATCTTCCGGTTGTACCCGCAATGACAAATCAGAAAATAATTTTTTTTCTTTACTAAATCCAAAACTCAGATCCTTGAACTGGAGCAGAACTTTGGCTGGTGTGTTTTTATAATTAAAGCGAAACCCCAACTGTTCTTCTTCTGAAAGCTTCGTCATCGGCGCCATTTTGGCAATTTGCTTCATTTTCGACTGGGCCTGCTTGGCCTTGGTGTTTTTAGCTCGAAAGCGGTCGACAAAAGCCTGCATCTCTTTGATCTTTTTTTCAGTGTTAACCCGAGTCTTTTCATAAATCTCTTCGTCCATGGCCAACTGCTCATAGTACTTACCAGTTGAGCCTTTAAACTTACGCAAAGTTTGACGGTGTAGCCCCATGGTATGAGTCACCACCGAGTCCATAAAGTGACGATCGTGGGTGATCAGAATCACTTCGCCGGGGAACTCTTTCAAAAAGCCCCGCATCCAGTTCATACTTAAAATATCCAAATAGTTGGTCGGCTCATCCAGCAGCAACAGATCGGGTTGTTGCAACAATGACTTCACCAGATTGATTCGCAACTGAAACCCACCGGAAAATTCAGAGGGGGAACGGTCCATGTCTTCGGCAGTAAACCCCAGACCAAAAAGTAAAGCTTCGGCTTTGTAGCTATCCAGCTCCTGCCCCGGTGGTAGCGCGCGACTCGCCTCTTTGATCACCGTGTCTTCCGTGAATCGAATATGCTGGTCCAAGAATCCAATCTTATATGATTTGTTGTAGTGAATATCACCAGAGTCAGCCACTTCCTCTTCGCGCAGAATCTTGAACAGAGTGGATTTCCCCGACCCATTGCGCCCCACCAGCCCAACAATCTCGCCTGTTCCCACTGTGAATGTCACATCAGAAAATAAAACACGATTCCCGTAGGATTTCGATAATTGAGAAACTTGTAACATGAATTACTCTTTGCTCTCGAAAGTGCGTCGACGTCGATTTTTGGTGGCGCGAGGGACCTGAAAAACCCGGTTGTGAAATGAGATGTAAAAGCCTGGCGAAAGAATGTGGCAAACGGCCATCGCCTCGAAGAAATTTTGCGGAGCATCAGAATCCTCAAATCCCATGGGCTTCATGGCACCGGTGAAAATCACCGCCACTGGTGGCTCAGGACAGCGGCCATAACAGAACTCAGCCGTGACCTCCATGGTATCAGTCCCATGCAAAACAACCAACGGCTCCTCATTTTTAAATTGTTCCGAAATCGATCGCCAAATCTTCTCACGGTCTGCATCGTCCATGTGGAGGGAGTCTTTCGCCATGACCTCGATCAATGAGACCTCGGTGTGAGGCAAACGAAGGCGCGACAACAGTCGATTTTTCAGACGCGATTGTCGGTTTTCAAGGGAGCCATCGAACTCATTGTAACTTTTTTCAATGGTTCCCCCCGTAGTGAGAATAGTAACCTTCTGATTGTCCATAATACCTGCCTTGATACCATTAATTTTACAGGGAAGAAATGGAATTTTTGTGTTAAGAAGAGAGTCAGAGGAGACCTCTATGGCTGATGAAGAAAAAGCACCTGTTGTGAAAAACTTTATTCAAAATATTATCGATAAAGACCTGGAACAGGGAAAAAACGGTGGGCGGGTCCACACGCGCTTCCCTCCCGAACCGAACGGCTACCTCCATATTGGTCATGCCAAATCCATTTGCTTGAATTTTGGACTTAAAGAGACCTACAACGGAAAATGTAATCTACGTTTTGATGACACCAATCCGGTGGCAGAAGACCCGGAGTACATTCAAGCCATTAAAGAAGACATCCAGTGGTTGGGCTTTGAGTGGGACAACCTCTGCCATGCCTCTGAGTACTTTGATGAGCTTTACAACCTGGCCGTTAAACTGATTAAAAAAGGCAAAGCTTATGTGGACTCTTTGTCAGAACAAGAGGTTCGCGAGTACCGTGGCGACCATAATACTCCCGGCAAGAACTCGCCCTATCGCGATCGCAGTGTCGAAGAAAACCTAGAGATCTTTGAAAAGATGAAGAATGGCGAATTCAAAGACGGTGAACATATTTTACGCGCCAAGATTGATATGACCTCTGGAAACATGAATCTACGAGACCCTTTGATCTATCGGATTCGTCACGCCACTCACCCCGTAACCGGTGACAAGTGGTGCATTTACCCTTTATACGATTTCACTCACGGAATTTCGGATGCTTTAGAGAAAATAACCCATTCAATCTGCACTTTAGAATTTGAAGACCATCGCCCATTGTATGAATGGTTTTTACAAGAACTTGAGTTTGCAGAGCCACCACAACAAATCGAGTTTTCAAAATTATTTTTGAGCCACGTGATTGTATCGAAAAGAAACCTAAAACGCCTAGTCGATGAAAAGCATGTGGATGGTTGGGATGACCCAAGAATGCCGACCTTGCGAGGAATGCGTCGACGTGGCTTCACTCCGGCTTCGATTCGAGAGATGTGTCGCCAAGTCGGTGTCTCCAAGGCCTACTCAGTGATTGACTACTCCATTCTCGAAGAGTGCTTGCGCAACGACCTCAACCAAACAGCGGCTCGCCGCATGGTGGTTTTAAAACCATTAAAACTCAGCATCACCAACTACGACAAAGTCGAAACTCTTACGGCCCCCAATCACCCGAAAGACGAAAGCATGGGCACACGCAATTTACCCATGTCCAACACCCTTTGGATCGACCAAGATGATTTTATGGAAGACCCACCAAAGAAATACTTCCGCCTTAAGCCAGGGGGCGAGGTTCGTTTGCGCAACTCTTATGTGATCAAATGCGAAGAAGTGATCAAAGACAACAGCGGACAAGTTATAGAATTGAAATGCACTGCCGACCTGAACACTTTAGGTAAAAATCCAGAAGGTCGAAAAGTAAAAGGCATCATTCATTGGGTGTCCACTGACCATGCCGTACCACTGAAAGTGAATGTTTATGATCGCCTGTTCAATGATGCCAATCCTGGTGGTCACAAAGACAAAGAGTTTCTTGAATTTTTAAACCCGGAATCGTTACAAAGCCTCGATGCCTGTTATGGTGAGCCCTCAATGGCCGAAGCCAAACCCGGTGAAAGCTTTCAGTTTGAACGCGTTGGATATTTCACCTTAGATGTGGACCAAAAGAACCCCACCCAGGGTGATCTCACCTTCAATCGCGCGGTTAGCCTGCGAGACAATTGGAAGTAAAATAGGCAGAAAACAGAGTCTGAAATACGACACCAATGGTCTGATTTCAGACTCCAAATCCAATTTAAAGCCCCTGGGTCTGACTCAGCGCTAACAAAACCTTAAAATATGCGAAAAACACTTTATTCGAGCAGGCGAAAAGCATAGCGTGTTGTGTGATCAGCAAAGATCAAAGGGGGACCCATGAAACAAATCATTTTTATTATTGCCTGGATTACTAGTTTTAACGCCATTGCTGCTGATCCACTACCACAAGGGGCGAGCCCTCAGATATTAAGTGAAATCTCGCAAATGAACCAAGCCCAAGCCGAGCTGGACCTCTACTCGGGTGCTCTTGAAAGTTTTCGTAACGAAAAAGTTTTGCCCTTCGCCGAATATCACGACACCGGCTACGTCTTTTTCAACGACGACAACTATCGTGGTTACGCCACTGACATTAAGCGGATCATCGCACAAAACCTTCCGACCGATGTGACCTTGGTGATCTACTCCACCATCCAAAGTGAGTCCCACTTGCAGGATGTTCGCGCAACTTACGAACAATATATAGATCCAGAACGTTTGGTTGTTCTAAAAGTTCCACGCAGCGGCTCCAATGATTTTTGGACGCGCGACAATTTACCGGTGCCAGTTTGGACAGACAGCCAGTTGACCTTGGTCGACGCTCGTTACTACTACAACTTTGAACCCGATGCTTTTTTGACGAATCTGTTTCAGGCACTTTCGCAGAAGCACAATTACTTTTTTGAAGGTGGAAACTTTATCGCTAACGCCCGTGGCGAGTGCATCGTCGTCAATCGCCGCCGCTCTTATCCCGGTGGAACATCAGACACAGCCGCCATCCCCGACAGTGTTTTCAAAAACATGTACGGCTGTAACAAGCTAACACGTTTGCGCCACCTGAAAGGGATTGGCCACGCCGACGAAGTGGTTAAGTTTATGACCGACGACGTGATCGTCACCGACACCGAGGAGTACGCCGAGATCCTGGAAGACCAGGGTTATACGGTGGCGATGCTTCCCGAGCCTGATCGTCGCTTCGAGACTTACGTAAACTCTTTGCAGGTGAACGATGTCCTTTTTGTCCCCGAGTTCTCAGAATCCGGAGACTCTGAGGCCGTGGAGATCTTCGAAAGCCTCAACTTGGGCTTAAAAATCGTCACAGCTCCCACCCGTCGCTTGGCCACAGGTGGTCAGGGCGGAATCCACTGCATCACCATGAACTACCCTCCTGGGCCTTTTAATGCTATTGTGCGCGCAATGAATGCCACAGTTGTAAAATAAAAGGAGAAGCCCATGGACTCATTGAACAAAGACGCCGTCGTTTATGTATCGACACATGACGATCTACAAACCGTATTGTCCTGCTTTAAAGTCAATGAGGTCAGTCACGTCCCAGTAATGAGTGACAAAAAGTTGGTGGGAATCATCTCGAAAACAGATGTGGTTGAATACCTATACAACAATCACGAAGACTTGGGTGGACAAAACTTTTCTGATGTCTTGTCATCGATTAAGGCCAATCAATTGATGGTCCAACCCCTGGTCGAAGCCTCGACATCGGATTCGCAAATCTCGATTATGGAAAAGCTTCTTGATCACGAGGTCGGTTCTGTTGTCGTTCGTGATGAAAAAGGAAAATTGGCCGGAATCATCACCCACAAAGATATGATCCAATACCTTGTTAAGAATGATGACTCCGAACCCAGCTTCACCGAAAACATGGCTGGTCAGTTGGTGCAATGGATGGACAAAAATGGAATCTTGCGAATATCCAAAGCTCTTTCTGATATTGGAATCTAAAAGCCACACCATCGGGTAAAACTTTCAATTTGACGATGCAATTTTTCAAAGACCAACGGAGTGTTGGTCTTTTTTGGTCTCGAAACCGAAAATTCCCCTCTTATGAACCTCCGACCGTTATGCTTCACGCTCATTGCACTACTTTTCTCACTTGCGGCCCAAACTCAAGTTTGTTCGGATATTTATGAGTGGCGCCCCGATGAACCGACAATCCCCTTTGCACGGTACGATCGTGACACCCGGGGACCAGAAACTCTCGATCATGGCCAATCAGCTTTAATTGCTGAAAATAACACGGCCGTGATATTGACCCAGTTTGGCTTTCGAGTGCGGCAGAATCCTGAAAAATCGAAAAACCAAGACATCGTCGAAGAGTTTCTCTGGCGCCAAGAGTTTGAAGGTCTCGACACCAACAAGAATCCCGACTACCTTATCAATCGTAACATCTTTGATCACTACGCCCCCGAAGTTAGAAGCCCACCCCAAATTGCGCTTGCGATTATGCGCAAAGTAAACGTGGGACAAACCCATCGAGTGGTGGTGGACCTTACCGAAAACCCCGCAAAACAAGAGGGCGCTTTTCAGTTGAGGGACTTGATTTTTGCGCTGAAAAAAAAGGCCAACGAAAACCTTTGGGAAGTCAGTGTGATTCACGGCACCCGTAACAAGCCGCGAGTTTCAACAATTTGGCCCGAAGTCGCCGAGCACCACTCCCCTTTTCATTAATGGTGCTTCGCACAATGGACAATGCACTTGCCCGAGCCCCGAAGACCTCGTAATTTTCAAAGTCATACCTTAAGGGGTGGTGTGGCCGAGTGGCTAGGCAGTGGACTGCAAATCCATCTACGGGGATTCGAATTCCTCCACCACCTCCACTTCACCATTCATGGTTGTTCACGCTTCCCAATTGCGTTCCGTCTGTTTATTGGTCTCTCCGCTCCGATGGTGGCGCAATTCGAATTCCCGTAGTGGGAGAAGCCCTTCACCACTTCCAAACTTACCAGCCATGAGAATTGTTTTTTTTGTATCGTTGCAAAATAACAGTTAAGTTATTTAAATTACTCCACGAACCAAATTTTTATCGATTATCTTTCGGACGACCTCTAGGAGACTTGTGATCGAAAAAGGCTTTTGCAAAAGAACACAGTCTTTATCCAAAACACCGTGTTGGGTGATGGTATTTTCCGTGTAACCCGAGATAAACAGGGTTTTCAAATCAGGCTTCTTCTTTCTTAATGCCTCCATTAAATGCGTGCCTTTTGATTTCTTGAGGATCATATCGGTAATAAGTAAATCAACAATGTTTTTTTGTTTGGAAAATTCATCTACAGCCTGCTCTAACCCATTGGCAGCAATCACAATATAACCTGAGTCCTGCAAGGCGTGTGTCAGAGCCTCCCGCAGCATATCGTCGTCTTCTGCGAGCAGTATAGTCTCGTTCCCTGTCAACTGCCCCAAAGGAGTTTCTGTTTTGGTCTGGCGGACTTCATTCGACTGCTGTTTGTGTTTGGGAAAATAGATTTTAAAAGTCGAGCCAATGCCTTCTTCGCTATAGACCCAAATATGCCCTCGAGCTTGGCGGATGATTTCATGAACGGTTGCAAGCCCAAGGCCGGTCCCATCACCCATAAACTTTGTAGTAAAAAAGGGCTCAAAAATTCTCTTTTTCGTGTCTTCGTCCATCCCGGTTCCGGTATCATTGACCGATACAACAACATAATCACCCACTTCAACCTCGGGGTGATTTCTGCAATAATCCTCATCCAAATGAGTGTTGAAAGTTTCAATTGTTAAGACGCCTCCATCGGGCATCGAATCCTTACCATTAATAAAAAGGTTCAATAAAATTTGATCTATTTGAGAGTGGTCCATCCTAATCTCATGAAGATCGGGAGCAAGAAAATATTTTAATTCAATATTCTCACCCAGCAATTGTCCCAAAGCTATTTTAAGGTTCGTTATGACCTTATTAAGGTCCATTGGCTTAAGCTCTAAAACCTGCTTTCGGCTTAATGCTAAAAGCTGCCGTGTTAAAACGGTTGAATCTCTGATCGCATCACCAATGTAATTAACAAATTCAGTAAGGTTTTTTTGGCCATCTGGAATTTCTTTAGTGGCCAACTCACAATAAATCTGCATGATGCCCAATTTATTGTTAAACTCATGAGCGATACCTCCTGCCAATTTACCAAGTGCATTCATCTTTTCCGCGTGGATGTACTTCTCTTCAATTTTTTTTTGCTCGGTTATATCTAGAGAACGAATCAGCAAACCCCTCTCATGGGCTTCAAATAAAAGATCAAACCATTTTTTTTCGCCAGAAGGATATTGAAATTCATTTTCCATTCTCCTTTTTTTACGATCGCTCATGGTCAGCTTTAGTAACGAAAACATTTCAGTTTCTTCTATTCCCGGGTAACATTCCTGCATGGAGTGACCAATGAGATCATCACGACTTGATTCACCATGGCGAGCTGCAGCTTTGTTGACGTATAAGTAACAGAAATTCTCATCAATAATTTGCAATCCTTCATGCATCTCTTCGATGACAGAAAAAACAGTGGATTCTGAGGTTGTATAGTTACCCGTTGATTTCGCCATAATGAGCCCCATGGTGATACTTTGTTTAATTTTTAATTGGCTTTCAGACTTACAGACTAGGGCAGGCCAACAGAAGCTCAAGAACTAATGTTATGTGTTATGAACTGTAAAAACCACTTGTTCTATAAATTCCTATCGAAACTGAAATTTGCAATACGCTTTTATGTATTATGGGATAAAATTCTTTATTAGGAGAAGCTGAAACCACCCAAGTTAAAGTTTCATTATACTCACTCCGTTGACCTAATCCTTATCCTTTCGAATACGAAATCTGCAAACACTACCATTTTTTGCAATACAACTCTCAAGGTTAACGTTCATTCCACCGCTAGCTTTTTCGATGAATTTAACATCGAATGTGCAGAGCTCAGGGTGCGATTTTGCAACAGTATGATAAACACAGTTTGTTGCTTCAATAACGGCTCCTTTGCGCAAATCGCTTTGCTTTAAACTGGCTCTATATCCGAGTTCACTAAGTGCTTTTGTGATTTCAGCCATTAACTCTGCTTTAGAATTTGTGTTCTGAAAACGCGCTTGCATTGACTCGGCAACACGTGCAGCAAGTCCTTCCATAATGCCTGAAACGGGTGCTGGCCCCAGGTCTTCAGCAAGAAACTCTAGCAGAAAGCTTGAAAGCCAAGAGTATTGCCTTGGGAAAACCTCATGCCCTTCATCTGATAATAGATAACGTCGTTTTGGACGCCCTACTGAACCTCTTATGTCTTTGTAAGATATTAGCCCCAACATGTCGATTTTAACTAAATGTTCTTTCGCTGCTGTTTTTGTAACGCCAAGATGATTGGCTATCTCCTCGAGTGGCGCACCTCTGGGGTGATCAAGGAGGTATTCAAGTATTTTTTTTTGATTCTCATGCAATCCCACCATAAAGCAGTCCTTTAATAAAAACAATTTAAACAGTATTTACTATTTTAACATAGGAGGCGATCATAGATCCACATTAATCATCAAGGTTTTAAAAAGGAATAAACATGGAAAATACAATAAATTCAATCACATCTAATGTCTCCAAAAAAGAATCTCAAAAACATACGATTTTAGCAGGAATAATAACGGGACAAATCGCTGGTTTGATTATGGCTGTTGTTGTGATGGCTGTCTTCGCTCTTTTTCTTGGAACAAGTCCACTATACCCAGTTCAGGTCATCGGATCGGTATTGTTTGGAGAACCAGCGCTTCAGGGATTCCATTTTGGAGCATTGCTTGCTGGACTATTGCTACATCAATTAGGGCCCTCACTCCTTTGGGGAGTGGTTTATGGTTTCATTGCAAACAAAATTGCAATTAACACAACGACCGTGGCACTGCCTCTCGGAATTGGATTAGGTGTACTTACAATGGTTGGTCCCTATATCTTAATTCCATTTGTAATGAACATCATGCAAGGGGTGGACTTTTGGGCACAGGAAGTTCCAATATTTTGGGATTGGGCAGCACATATAGTTTTTGGCCTCTCTTTTATGCTCTATCCCCTTGTTGCCAAGAAAACTCAAACAGATATGAATAATTAATTTTTTGAATAAAGCAGATTGATCATATTTAAAAATAGGAGAAAGAAAATGAATAGAGAAAGTAAACGAAGAAATTTTTTAAAAACAACTGCTCTCAGCTCACTTTCGTTGGCAGGAGCACACATGCTTCTAGGTAATGAAGCGTTGGCTGCAAGTAAAATGAGTTCTTCTAAAATAAAGCAAGATCTTGCAGTTTTAAACACTGCTTTAGCCCTAGAGCATGAAGGAATAATGGCTTATCAACTTGGGGCAGAGAGTGGTTTGCTAAAAAAGGATATATTAAAAGTGGCGGTTAGTTTTCAGAACCATCATAAGGGGCATAGAGAAACTTTGATTAAGACAATTAAAAGTCTTGGAGGGACAGCCGTTGGAGAAAAACCAAGAAAGCATTACGAAAAATCATTAAACGCTTCAAGCTTAAAATCCCAAAGTGATATATTACAATTAGCAAGAAAACTTGAGATGGGAGCCATCAGTGCTTATATTGGTGTGATAGAAACATTTTCATCAGAAGGATTGCAAACGGCTGCTTCAAAATTAATTGCCGATGAAGTTATGCATTGGACAGTACTGACACAAGTACTTGGAAAAAAATTGCCAACTAAAGCATTCACATTTGGGTGATAGTTTATGATGGAAGCTCTTTTAATCTTAATGTTAATTATTCCAAGCCAGATACTTGCTAAGTCAAGTACTGGCAAGGAGCTGTATCAAAGAACCTGTACAGGTTGTCACTCAGTTAATGAAAATCGTATCGGACCCAAGCACCGGGGTGTATTAGGAAGACAAGCTGGAAGTCTAAAAGACTTCGAATACTCCGATGCTTTAAAAAAATCTAAAGTTGTCTGGAACGAAGAAAATCTTAATAAATGGTTAGAAAATCCCAATAAATTTATTCCAGGAAATAAAATGGGATTTCGTATTACAAATAAGGAATCTAGAAAACATATAGTTAATTATCTTAAATCTTTAAAGTGATCGCAAAGATAAAATAATACTTGGTAGAGTGTTTATTGACAGAATAAGGAGCCAAAGGATGAAGGTTGGTCTAAAGAAACGTGATGAGTTAGTATTCCAAGAGATTCAAGAAGAAAACAAAAGACCGGAAACATCTGCAAATCAAGAAAAACTAGAAATGCTTGTTCAACAAATGATTTCTTTATTGGGAGAGAATCCAAAACGATCAGGATTAATTGACACGCCCAAGCGTTTTAGTAAGGCACTTCGATTTTTAACATCTGGTTATGAACTGTCACAAAGTCTGCAACAGGCATTTTTTCAGAGAATGCCGAACTGAGAAATGAATTAATTATGTTGCTTAAGAACAATCACTCATAAATACAATTACCAAAATATGTCTAAAACACTCGCTGGAGCAGTTCCACTTCAATACATCTTGCCGTTTAACCTCCTTCCCTTACTTCTCCGACTATTTAATCTGTCTTAAATACAATCCTGATCAGAATTTGATCGTCACAAGTTTAAGTAGATAAATCAAATTTATCAAAATGAGACAGAACTTGTTTATAAAAATTAAAGATAAAAGTTCAATAATTTTCGAAGCTTAAATTTATTACACAACTTTTCCTATTCACAAGAGTTATCTTTGTAAGAATTAAGTCTACATTTAAGGGGGATCAATGACTTATTTAAAACTTAAAATATTACTGGGGACTATCTTTATTGCAACAAACGTCTTTGCCGCTGAAACACAAATAATGGCTGTCAATGGAAATGCTGGGGAAATCACTGATAGTAATGTTTATTTTGTAAAGGGTGTTTTTAATGCAGCACCTCGCGATGAACATGTCAGTCTTCTTTGCCTCAATAGTAATGATGTGCCGATGAGAGCCGGGCCAACTGAGCCGGTAGCATGTGGTGCAAATCCTACAATGGCTGATTTAAAAGAAGGCTTTCCAGATAAAGGGCGTTTAGGTAGAGCCTATATATTAGGCCGGAATTTTGGGATAAACACATCTGAGTTTTTTGCAGATTTTTCGAATTATAAGGATTTTGTTGAAGGTAGTTCAGCAGAACAAGTTCAACAAGCTTTTCATTTTTTAAGGAACAGTTCTGGTTGGTATGAATGGAAGTATTCAACTGGTGATTTTCCTGAAAGAGTTCAATACAAAGCACCCGGTACAGGACCTCACATTCATCTCGGAATTTTATCTAAAAAGGGTACTGCACCCCTGGCATTCACTGGAGATCAGAAAACTCTTGACGTACTTGTTAAAATGGAAATACCAACATATAAGAAAACTAGCTCAAATGCACATTCATCATCAACACTGACCGTAGTTTTACAATCTCGAAAGAAAAATAGTAGCTCCTACAAAAGTATCTCATTGATAATTTCTACTTTTAATGACCAGTGGAATGGAAAACCCAGTGAGGCTATTAAATCTGATGGAAGAAATGGGTGGATTTCCTCAAAATTTCATCCCGATACTATTTATGGTACAGCCAAAAGTGGAAAAACTAAGACGAAAGCCTTCGGCCCTACCACCTTCCGTTACTCCATCTCTAAGAGTCAAATGACTAAAATGCTTTCTGACTACAATAAATTCGTAACAGATGAAGAAAAAGTACTCACTCAAAATTTCGATCACATCAAACTAGAAGGGATTCAACTTAGAAATGAGTCCACAAATTTACACAACGAAAATGTTACAATTCATATTCGTGTCGATGTGTTAAAGGCACTTAGAGTGTATTAATCAATAATATTTACTTATTGATCCCTGAGGGGGGAAGCCTCAGGGATTCCAACATTGCTATTATTTTTGCCACTTTTTTGTTCTAGGAGGGGATAAGAGCTAAGATGGGTAATGTTAGAGTTACGCATACGTCACTTAAGTCGAGCGTGACCTATGAAAGCCGGTGGGTCGTGGTATTCATCCATTTAAATCCTTTTTATTGTAATCATTTACAAATAGATCAATAGTCAGGTGTGACTCTGAATTCTTTCTTTTTATCCAAAATGAACTTCTCTCGAAAAAAACTTTTGAAAACTGTTTTAACTATTAGCTTTTGTTTATGTTACTCCTCTTTAGCATATGCAGAGTACTTACAACTAGATATCGACTCATTTGTCTTAAAAAATGGAAATAATAAAAATTCAAAGGATATTTGCTATATCCCAAACCTTACTCTCCAGCAGCTTTTTATATATGATGAAATTCGTCGACTGCATCTTAAAGACACAAAACAGGTCAGAGCTCGTTTGGAGAAGCAAAAAAAGGCTTATGAGAAAATTTTGAAAGATAAAAAAATACTCACCAGTGGCTTTGCAGACGAAATGGCCGATAAGCTCTTTCGAACCAATTATAATCTGACCAAAGAAAAAACAGCGTTTTTTCATGCTGTCTACTATAAAATCCTTGTTAAACAGCAAAGAGAATCTCTAGTTCAATGTCTTCAGAAACCTTAGGGTTAAGGACACTTTTGAAACAATCATCACCAATTCATTAATAGACGCCTGGTGGATTGGCGTTTGTTAATCTTTTGATATACTTAATTGATCAAGTCCTTGCATTTCTCAAAGACCTACTGTTCACGATTCTGAGAAAAGAATTCACCTATATACAGAGTCCAGAGAAAGAGTTAATATACTTAACAATGAAACCTCTAATTCTGTTTTTTGTAATATTGGTTACCTCTGAAGTTTCCCAAACCTGTATGATCGAGCGCCCTTTAACTGATGAACTCAAAAGTCATGCCGACTTTGTTTTCGAGGGAGAAGCCATTGCCTACAGTCCCTCCAAGCTGAAAGAACCTGGGAGCGACATGCAACCAGCTGAAGTTACTTTTCGAGTTGATCGTGTAATCAAAGGACCACAACTGAAAAGATCCAAAGCCAGTTGGATCAATGGTACATTAGGCGAAAGCAAGAATTTAGCCGAATTCAAGAAATCCTATGGCACTAAAACAAAAGTGGCAAACATCCCGATAAAAATTGGATTGTCCAAGGTGGATGCACACTCTGCACCGATCCGGACAGTTATCACTGAAGTTCAAGTTTGTCGGAGGAATCTCGAAAGAAAACTGGAATGGTTGAAGCTGTCCATTACAAGAACGAATCGACCCAACTTGCCACTTAATCATCGTCTTCTTGAACCTCAAATCCTTCCAGTAATTCTTCTATGAAGGGTTTAATTTGGTTGCTTTGCGAAACACGATTCAATGCGACAGCTATTTGGCTGATTAAAAACTGAGTGGAGTGGTTGTTTAAGGCTGAAATTAATATGTCTCCTTCAAATTTCAACTCAATCTCATCGACTTCAGAAAATGCACCATTCTTATTTGCAAAAGAAATACTTTGCCCTGAATCACAGTTTTCACCGCGGAGCTCATACTTGATTTCGTGGTAGGTGCCAGGGGGAATAGTGATACCAGTAACAAAAGTACCGTCTGGCATAAGAGGCACATCGTTGAGGTCTAAATCGATGTTTTGAGTTCCAGCAGTTCCTTCGAGGTGAATTCTTTTGAAACACATAGTGAGGTTGTCCAGTTGAATGGGCTGACCTTGATCATCGAGAATATCCAAGTAAGAACCAAATGAGATATCCATCGTGGCTTTACCTGGGTTTCCAGTGCCCGTCCCTTCAAGAGTGACAGAACCACTTTGTCCACCCAACTCATCATTTGAACGACCACAGTTTTGATAAGTCAAAACGACGATGATTGCTAGGCCTAACCATAATAAGCGTTTTCCGAACTGGGTCACTTCTTCCCTCCTGCTAAGGGTACTGCTGCCAAGGTAACATGATAGACGTCCGTCGCCTTTCCTTCCCGGCTTTCTAAATTGGCGATCTCTTTTTGGGCTCGGTCAAGAATCGCTTTGATTTCATCGACCTGGCTGTTTGGAATTGCCAGTGTGAAACCTAAAATCTGTCTTTTATCCGCATCGACTGTATTGATTGAATCCGCTGTCAGGCTGAGCATCTCACGATGAAACTGTCCCAAAGATAGCTTGAAGGCTCCCTGTTCGCAATAGACTTCTTTATCTGGTAAAAAATATTTTCCACTGGAGCTCTCAGCAATAAACTCATGTTTTATTAAAAAATCCAACGCCTCTTTAATTTTAGTCGACGATACTTTATGGGCCAACTTTGACTTAATCCACTTCGTGTCCGCTTGAAAATCTTGCAGCTGAGCGAGTTCCCTGATTGCTACAAAATACCAATGACTCAGGTACTTATAAGTCTCGAACTCTTTTGGGCTTTGCTTTTGAAATTTAGAAAACTTTTGAACTAATCGAAATGCTTTGTCTCTCTCTTCTTGAGATGGCGAGTCAGAAAGAACGACAAGAAGTTTGAAATATTTTTCGGCCTCTTTTGAAAAACCCAAAACTTCGATCAACCCTGAAAGAATGTCATCTTGCATTCGGCGCTTGCCACCGAGGATCTGCGAAAGATAGGCATGTGTGATTCCCAACTCAATGGACAAGCTACGAAATGAAAATTTTTTTTCAGTTTTCTTGCGAAAGGCAATAAGATCCAGCAAGTACACCCTATAATCGTTATAGGAATAGAGGCTTGGCGAATCTTCTGAATAAAGGCTCTTTGCACTTTGACCCATGGACCTATTATCGTTCAATTTTAAGAAACATGAAACACTCTGTCTCAAATCAATTCATATTTTGGTAACAAAATTTACATATTTTTTTGTAATAGTTTTTGTAACTATATGAAAATACTAATTTTTATATATATTGAATATTTTTTTGGTAACAAAAAAATAACGCACAGGTGAAATCTTTTGCTATCCTTAAAGGGAAGGGGAATATCGGAGGGTGAATCAATGCAAAAGTGGGTTATAAAAATTCAACTAATTCTTATCGCCTCACTCTTTATAGGATGTGATGCTAAACATAACATGGGCGATAACCAGTCTTCTTTGGCTAACAGTCAAGAATTGGCCAAACTATTTGAACAAACTTTGCACCCCGTGCTTGTGCAAAACTGTAACCAATGTCACGGCGTTAACCAGACCCCAATGTTCGCACAAAACGATTCTTTTCTTTCTTATGAAGCACTCAACTCTCGACAACTGGTTTCTTTGACTGATCCTGCCAATTCGCGAATTGTCGCAAAGATTCAAAATGGACACCAATCTTTTGCAATATCCTTGGCCGTCACTCTAACATTAAAAATTGAAGAGTGGGCCGCTCTGGCCGAAGAAATGGGCGTCGACAATAGACCCAACCCAACCTTACCAAACCCACCTGCGCTCACGGGGATTTTATCTGTCGATGAGTTTGGAAAAACTCTATATCCATTGATTCAGACAAACTGTGCCAACTGCCACGGTGTAGACCAACAACCCATGTTCGCAATTACAGACGTAACAGACTCCCATGACTATTTGATCGACACGGCTCTAGTGGACCTGCAAAACCCAAGCAATTCAAGAGTCGTGACACAAGTTCTTAGTGGACACCAAAATTTCGCACCCGCATTAGGCGAAGAGCTCGAAACGCAGATCATCGCCTGGGCCGACAATATTGTTGCAGAAGGCGGGATGCTGCCAGAGCCCCCTCCCCTTGAGGCGACTTTTGCATCGATTCATAATCGAATTCTAATCCCTAAGTGTGTCGGCTGCCATAGCCCCGGAGGAGAAAGAAGTAAAGAGGACTACTCTGACTACCAAACCACACTACAAACCGGCAAAGTGAAGCCCGGAGATTCGAACGACAGTGATATGTACAAAGAATGTGCCGATGGAGAAATGCCTGAGGATGCCCCCAATCTCTCCAATGAAGAGCTGACCGTTCTTCGTGACTGGATCAATGCAGGCGCTTTAGACAACTAAGCTCTAACTAAAATAGTGGGGCAAATTGTCGGCCTTTGGATTAAAAACTCCTCACGCAAGTTCCTTGATGATTGAGATGAACTCATTGCCGAAACGATCCATTTTGGTTTCACCCACACCGTGAACCATCAACATATCATCGGATGTTTGCGGCAAAAGGACACACATGTCATGCAGGGTTTTGTCACTGAAGACCATATATGGAGGAACCTTGTTTTCCTTTGCCAACTCGGTTCTTAGACCTCGCAAGGCTTCAAAAAGATCGGGACGGTCATGATCGAAGGCTTTACTTTTTCGAGAGGACGATCGCGCAGAGGTGTTGTCTTTTAACTTGCGAAAGTGAATCGACTCTTCTCCTCTCAGTAAGGGACGACTTTTTTCAGTGAGAGCTAGGTTTTTGTAGTCCCAGTTCTTGATACGGAGAAAGCCGGCCGTTAAAAGTTGACGTGCAATACTGTTCCATTCGGACTTGCTCAAGCTTTTTCCAATGCCGCTAACACTAAGCTTGTCGTGGCCTCGACTGAGCACTTTCTCGTTCTCGCTCCCTCTCAACACATCGATGATGTGTGAGGCTCCAAAAACCTGATCCGTGCGGTAAACAGCCGACAGAAACATTTGCGCTTCCCTCGTACCATCCCAAGTCTCTGGTGGATTGAGGCAGGTGTCGCAATGGCCACAAGGACTCGCCAAGTTCTCATCAAAATATTTCAAAAGAAATTGACGACGACACGTTCCGGTTTCACACAAAGAAAGCATATAATCTAACTTGTGACGAGCCACCTTTTTGTAGGCTTCACTGGCGTCGGTGCGTTCAATCATCTGCGAGAGCTTAACCACATCGGAGAGACCATAAAGCATCCACGCGTCCGAGGCTTCGCCGTCGCGACCGGCACGGCCAGTCTCTTGATAATATCCCTCTAAACTTTTAGGCAAATCCAAATGAGCGACAAAACGGACATCGGGACGATCGATCCCCATTCCAAAGGCGATGGTCGCCACCACGATCAATCCCTCTTCCGTATTGAATCGCTCTTGGTTTTGCTCTCTGACCTCGGCGGGCAATCCGGCGTGATAGGCCACAGCATTGTA
Organism: uncultured Bdellovibrionales bacterium; assembly: GCA_965368905.1. Lineage (GTDB taxonomy): Bacteria > Bdellovibrionota > Bdellovibrionia > Bdellovibrionales > JAGQZY01 > JAGQZY01. The sequence continues at coordinate 41,668 of CBDUOS010000007.1, forward strand.
GCCCCAGTCTTGCAGTTCTTCGGCGATCCTCTCCACTTTCTTGCGAGACAGGCAGTACACAATGCCCGTGTCTACAGAGTCCCGCTGTTGCAAAAACTGTTTTAATTGAGATAGTTCATTTTTTCTTTCTTCAATGGCGTACTTGATGTTCGGACGGTCAAAGCTTGAAACATATTTTTCAGGATTCTTTAACTTCAACTGCTCACAAATATCCGTTTGTGTTTTACGATCAGCAGTGGCTGTTAGGGCCAAAGTTGGCACCTCTGGAAATGCAGTTTTGAGTTCATGGAGTCTCATATAGTCTTTACGAAACTCATGACCCCATTGCGACACACAGTGCGCTTCATCGATGGCAATCAGCGAGACTTTCAATTTTTGTAAAAACTGTAAAATTGAGGGGTTTAATATGGCTTCAGGGGCGAGATACAAAAAATTCACCTCTCCTTTATTAAGCTTCTCTTCCAACTCTTGCTTTTCACGTATATTAAGAGTCGAGTTCCAAAAATGAGCCGAAAGACCATGTTGCCGTAAATTATAAACCTGATCTTGCATCAGCGAAATTAACGGAGAGATCACCAAAGCAACGCCTTCAAGAAAAAGTCCAGGCAACTGGTAACAAAGAGATTTTCCACCGCCTGTTGGCATCAAGGCCAGCACATCAGTCCCAGCCAAAACGCTTTTGATGATGTCTTCTTGGTTATGGCGAAATTGATCATAACCAAAAAACTCTTTCAGTTTACTTTTTAAGTCTACATTCTGCTTCATTTTCAAAAGGCCCCCAACAGCGACTTTCCCCACTATAGCTGGGTGAGAAGCAGATGCAAAGGGACTGACAGCCTGAGCTACGTATAATGCTGCAGAGAGAGGCAAAAGTTCGATCATTCACCGGTAAAACTGGCACGGAATTTCCAAGCTTTGATGAACTATGACCCAGTCAAGCTTCAGCTTTAACTTCAGACCTCGTTGCATGCCATTTATTGTCTTTTGCCTGTTATTTTTTCATTTATCTGCATTCTCTCAAATCGAAACCTTGTGCGCCTCTAGCCTTGAGAATTCTGATCTTGTTTCGACTTGTCTAGATTACGAAAGCGACGAGCGCTTTGATCTCTTTTTAACCCAAGAAAGAGTGAGTCAATGCGAAAGCTATTTTGGCGATTGGCCGCGGACTTTTCGCATGTGTTTACGTGCCACATCTCGCAACGAGCATGCTACCGTCGAAAAAATTCGAGCTTGTCACAACAATTTCTATTACACCTATGACATGCGCAATTGTTTAAAATTCTCTGCCCTTTTAAGTCTGCAAGAAATCAATGAGTGTGGAGAAAAATACAGTCACCGCTTTCACCCTCTCAAAGGAATGGAATGCATTTCTGACAAAGTTGGAATTTGGCGCCTCGAATATGAAATCAAAATGTTTCAAGACTGACTGAGTTCAAGAGTCGTCGTTTTGCACAGAAGTGCTAAAGCAATTCACAAATGTGTTATTTGTCACTCCCATACCGCCGCTGCGCAGTTCCGGGTCTAGAATGTTGGCCCGATGACCTGGGGAGTTCATCCAACCCACCACCACATCTTGTGGATCCATGCCTTCGGCGATGTTTTCAGCAAAATCACCGGGTACGTTAAACCGAAGGTAGCGCTCTTCCCAAGTCTCGTTTCGACCATCGTGACTAAAGTATCCGAACTGAACCATATCTTGTGCATGAAATTCTGCGCCTTGGGTGCAGGCCTCATTGTTCTCCAACGGTTGAAGGTGATTGATAATTCTGTAGAAATTAACCCAGTACATGGCCCGACAAGCTGGCTCTGACATGGTGTCACAGACTTGCACGAAGTTTTCAGCCTTCAGAATGGCCTGATTCCCACGAAAGGGGGAACACGCGGTTAGAATAAGGAAACTGACCAAGAGGCCAATACGAAGCTTCATAAGCTCTAAATGAGCAATAAACGTTCCCGTCAGACATCAACAAAGGGGTCGAAAAGCCTGGGCGAGAACGCTCTGGTGCCATTTTTGGTCAACATATGGGAGTGTCTCATTTTGAGACACCCGACTTTCTGATATTAATTAAACCCAATGGGCTTAAGCTGCATTCCGGTACTTAAGTGAGAACGACTCCTTGGTCTGTTCGTCATCAATCGTGGTGTGCAACTTATTGGTGAGAGTGTTGACGTGTTGATTGAGCTGGCGCGACTTTCCTTGCCATAAGGAAATTGTCTCTTCGAGTCGATCAATCTTGTTCTCAAGATGGATTTTTTGGATTTCAATATCAGCAATTTTATCTGACATTCTTCCATGCATCCGTTTCTTTGACTCTTTCACCTTCTCAATCGATTTATTGAGCAAATGAATCTCTCTGAGCAACAATATAAAGATACCCAGAAAACATATTACAAATAGTCCTACAGATGAACCGATCCCCATAACTCTATCCTTTCTCCCCGCCACCTAGACTTTCGGCCTGTATCGCCCTATGAATGAGGCTCTTCTCACCCTGAGACATGCCTATGCGAGTCTGTGGCTTTTTTTCAGTGAAAAGGCCTGATTGAACACTAGTTATACAAAATCCGTTAATTCACTGGCTTTGAGCGGGAGCAATACAGCGCTCAGAGGCAGAAGCAGGCATTATTTTAAGCTTCTGAAATGGAGCGACAGATTAAGTCTTTGTGGTTCTTGAAGGGGGTGTGCTACTTCAGAGGACGAAGACCACAGGGATTCAAATGCAAAGGGGGGAATTTTGCGTATTTTAAGCATCCTTATATTATTTATGGGGTGGCTGCCAGCTCAAGCACAGGTTCAGAAAAGCTACAACGATTTGTACAGCCAAATTTTGACAGAAAAAACCCAATGGCCTAGCCAACTGGAGAAACAAAAAGCCAATGTGAATCAGGCGGAAAGCCAGTTCGAAACATCACAATCCGTTTTAAATATTTCGTTGGTGGAGCAACAACGGTTGCAAGCCGATTTGGAAACCCAGAAACAGCATTTGTCTTTTCTGAAAAGGGTTGAGCCTCTCTCGATAAAAGAAAAAGAAAAAATCAAACAACGTGTTGTGAACAGCGGAGAATTTTCAAACCCAGCACAAGTGACTTTGGCCTCTTTGAATCAGAAAGCGGGACAACTGTCGCAACAAGAAAATCTCAAGCAAAACGAAATTGACCTCAACCAACAAAAAATTGTCGACCTCAAAGGTACGGCCGAGTACCAAGGCTATTTGTCCCACCGCAGTCAATTGCGTCGAGACAAAAGGTCGAAAGAGAATGAATTGGCACAGGTTCGAAGCGACATCCGAAATCTCCAGTCCGACGTCAATGCATTGGGATTCGCTCTTAATGCTTCCGAACGTCGAGAAGAAAACGCACGAATTCGAATGGTGCGGATTCGCCAACAGATTCCTAATTTACGTCGAGACATTCGTACTCTACAAAGTGAGATCCAAAATCTACAACAGGACACCCAACAAAAGCGTCAGACCAAACGCCAAGTGGAATCTCGCAGAGACCAAACCAAACTAAAGATTCGACAGAAAGAAAATCAACTCAGCCAAGAGGGCGCTGATAAAGCTGCC
>CBDUOS010000008.1:0-40168 GCA_965368905.1 uncultured Bdellovibrionales bacterium
GGATTTGGCGACAGCCACTTTTGCCAACATGAATCGCGACATACAAATCGAGTGGGTCGATATTCCCGAAGACATCCGCCCCCGATACCAATACTTTACTGAAGCCAAAATGGAACGTTTTCTCAGTCAAGGTTTCAGCCAACCCCAGTGGAGGCTTGAAGATGGAGTTAGAGACTACATACAATACCTTGATAAAGAAGACCCCTTTCTTTGAGGAACCAATCGTGGAAAACATAGAGAAACTGAAAGAAACTATTCCTGGCCACTTGCAAGAGTTCATTGTCGAACAAGACACATCTCAATACCAGCCCATTGACCACGCGGTCTGGCGCTACACCCTTCGCCAATTGAAGAATTTCCTAAGAGAAAATGCCCACGAATGCTACCTCGATGGGTTAGAGAAAACAGGGATTACTGTTGAAGAAATTCCAAGCATTGATAGCATTTGCAAAAAACTAGAAACCTTTGGATGGTCCGCCGTTCCCGTGAGTGGATTTATTCCACCCGCCGCTTTCATGGAGATGCAGAGCTTAGGAATTCTACCTATCGCTTCAGACATGCGCTCTTTGGATCATATACTCTACACTCCTGCACCTGACATTGTTCATGAAGCCGCCGGGCATGCACCGATTCTGGTCCACCCCGATTTCGCAAAATATTTAAAACAGTATGCCGCGGTTGCCAAGAACGCCATTGTATCCAGTGAAGACTTGGCGTTGTACGAAGCCATCCGCGAACTGTCTGACATCAAAGAGCATCCAGACTCAACTACAGAAGAAATTGACAAAGCCAATAAAAAACTCGACGTCATCGTTAATAATATGACGGTCACCTCCGAAGCCACATTGTTGGGTCGCATGAATTGGTGGACAGCCGAATACGGTCTGATTGGCTCTTTGCAAGACCCCAAAATTTATGGCGCCGGACTTCTATCTTCCTACGGCGAGTCCAAACAGTGCCTCAAAGATCATGTTAAAAAAATTCCTTTATCAATAGACTGTGTAAAATACAGCTATGATATCACTGAGCCTCAGCCCCAGTTGTTTGTTGCCAAATCCTTTGAGGACCTGACACGTGTCCTGCACGAACTGGCCCAAACCTTAGCTTATAAGCGTGGTGGAACCTTTGGTTTGGACAAAGCCATTGAGGCAAAAACGGTGAATACCATTCAACTCAACTCGGGACTTCAGGTCTCAGGGAAGGTTGTAGACTATATCGCAGCTGATGGAGACTGTGTCTACTTTCGCTTAGAAGGCCCAACCCAACTCTGCATCGGCGGCCACGAACTGCCGGGACACGACAAAGAGTTTCACAGTCATGGGTTTTCATCACCTCTTGGATATGCCGAAGGCTACGACGACTGTTTGTCTTGGGCCAGCACTGAAGACTTAGAAAACTTAGGCCTTGTGGTGGGTGAAAAATGTAAGTTGCGCTTTGAATCAGGAGTTTTGGTAGAAGGTATCGTCAAAGGCACCCACAGAACACCTCGCAAAGAACTTTGCTTGATTTCGTGGGAAGAGTGCACAGTCACATTTAAAGGTAAGACCTTGTTTATGCCGGATTGGGGAACGTTTGATATGGCCGTTGGTTCAACAGTCGAATCTGTGTTTGCTGGCCCAGCCGATCGCAAAAGCTATGGTCATACCGATTCTTTCCCGAAAAAAACCGTACCCAAAAGAGATCTTCCCGAAAATGAAAAGATCTTGAATGATCAGTACCAAAAAATTCGCGATTTAAGAACCCAAGGTGAATATTCAGTACAAGACTTGCAAACCATCTTTACCGTATTGCAAGAACAGTTCGCAAAGGACTGGCTGACACGGATTGAGTTGGTTGAAATGACTTACCAGCTCGAAGATGGAGAAGTTCTTCGTGGTGAAGTCGTGCAAAGCTTAGAACAAATCAAAAAATATGATACTGAAAAAGTAACGGTCATTGACGATGGACTGACACTAGCCAACCAAGATCTATGAATTTTTTGAAAGTCGTTTTAGTTTCTTCCAAATATTCTCGCAATGTGGGAATGGTCTCCCGCATTCTCAGCAACTATGGCATCGACGAGATGATCTTAGTCTCTCCAAAATGTGAGTTGGACGAAGTGGCCCGACAAGGGGCTGCCCAGGGCCAAGGCCCACTGCGAGAAACCCGAATTTACCCAACCTGGAACGAGTTTATTGAAACTGAACCCGAGGGACTTCGGGTTGCTTTTAGTCGACGACAAGGGCGCCGCCGGGCTAGCACCCCTTTGCGCGACTTACTCGATGAAGATGTTGTAAAGACCGATCGCCCCACCTATTTGATTTTTGGTGCCGAAGACCACGGGCTCTCCGCAGAAGACTTAGAATTGGTCCACCGCATGGCATACTTTGATTTACCCGGTGAACTGCAGAGCATGAACCTATCTCACTCAGTTTTAATAGCCATAGAAAATTTTTACCTGAAGTTTGGTCAGGTGAAACTAGAAGGTTTTAAAAAAGAACGCATCAAAGACCCAAGCCCCTCACTTCGCCTATGGCTCGAAACATTGAACTTCGATCTGAACAGTCAACCCCGATGGAACATGCTGACCATGTTGAAACAGCTGATCCTTCGCGCCAGTCCTACCAATGAAGAATTGGATAAGTTGGACTCCCTCATTCAGCAAACCGTGAGAAAAATTAAAGAATAGTTATATCGTGAGTCGTAATGCTCCTTAGGGGTACCCATTGGGACTTTCTCGCCCTATCATAGGGAGTTTTAGAAGAGGTACTTGTGACAGATATTGAAAATGAACTGAAAAAAAGAATTCTCTATTTTGATGGTGGAATTGGAACCAGCTTCCAGAAAATGAATCTTGAAGAAGAAGATTTCCGCGGCGAGCGTTTTAAAAACCATAAAATCAAGTTAAAGGGGAACAACGACTTCCTCAGCCTCAGTGCGCCTGACAAAGTTCTTAAAATGCATCGAGATTTCCTAGGTGCTGGTTCTGATATCATCTCTACCAATACTTTTAGTGGCACCCGAGTCTCTCAGTCTGATTTTGGCTGCGAAGAATACACCTATGAATTGAACAAAGTCTCAGCCGAACTGGCTCGACAAGCGGCCGACGAGTTTGACCGCAAAATCTGGATTGCCGGCTCCATCGGGCCTACAACGAAAATCACATCAATTTCTCCTGACGTGAGTGATCCCAGTCACCGCGACATCTCTTTCGATCAATTGGCAGAAGACTTTGAAGAGCAAATCACAGCACTCATGGAAGGGGGAGTGGACATCCTTCTGGCCGAAACTTTTATCGACACTCTGAACCTTAAATCTTGTATCAAGGCTGCTGACAACGTTTTTAAAAGACAAAATAAACGACTTCCCATGATTCTCTCGGCGACTATTACCGATAAATCGGGACGCACCCTTTCAGGGCAAACCATCGAGGCATTTTGGAATTCGGTTCGTCACGCCAAACCCTTAGCAGTGGGCATGAACTGCGCCTTTGGAGCGAATGAGCTGAAACCTTACATTAGAGAGCTAAGTGATTTGGCCGACTGCTATGTGAGCTGCTACCCCAATGCAGGACTTCCCAACCCATTGAGTGATACCGGCTATGATGAAGACCCGGACTACACAGCCAATGCCCTACTCGACATGGTCAATGACGGTTACGTGAACCTTGTTGGTGGATGCTGTGGAACCACCCCAGAACACATCCGGGCCATTGCGGAAAAAACTAAGGATAAGCCTCCTCGCACTTTGGTTTCTCCTCCGAAACGCACACGTTTGAGTGGGTTGGAAAAATACAACTTCGACACCATTGAGAATAGCCAAACGCTGGTGATGGTGGGAGAACGAACCAATGTGATGGGTTCACCAAAGTTTCGCCGCTTGATCACAGAAAATAAATATGAAGAAGCCCTCGATATAGCTCGCCAACAAGTGGAAAATGGAGCCAATATCATCGATGTTAACTTTGATGAAGGAATGATCAACGGTGAAGAGGCTATGGAACGCTTCCTTCGACTCATTGGCTCAGAGCCTGATATCTCTAAGGTTCCAATAATGGTCGACAGTTCCAAGTGGTCTGTTCTTGTACAGGGCCTTAAAAATATTCAAGGCAAAGCAGTTGTCAACTCTATCTCACTAAAGGAAGGCGAGGAGATCTTTAAAGAACAAGCCCGTGAGCTGCTCACCTATGGTGCGGCCGTGGTAGTTATGGCCTTCGATGAAAAGGGCCAAGCCGCCAGCAAAGACGACAAAGTGCGGATTTGCCAGCGTGCCTACAAAATTTTAACCGAAGAGGTCGGTTATCCACCTGAAGACATTATTTTTGATCCCAACGTGTTGACCGTCGCCACTGGTATGGAAGAACACAATGCCTACGCTGTGGACTTTATCGAAGCCGTTAGAGAAATCAAAAAGACCTGTCCACTGGCTAAGACCAGTGGTGGGATCAGCAATGTGTCGTTTTCTTTTCGTGGAAATAATATTGTTCGTGAAGCCATGCACTCGGCCTTTCTCTTTCACGCCACCCGCGCCGGACTGGATATGGGAATCGTTAATGCAGGAATGCTCACGGTGTATGAAGATATTCATCCGGAACTATTGGCACGAGTCGAAGATGTGCTCTTGAACCGTCGAGTAGACGCCACCGAGCGTCTGACTGAATATGCCCAACAATTTAAGGGAGAAAAAGGAGCCGAGAGAAAACAAGATCTAAGCTGGCGCAAAACCAACTATGCAGATCGCATTCGCCATGCCTTGGTTCATGGAATAACAGAGTTTGTCGATCAAGATACTGAAGAGGCGCGTAAAGATTTAAAACGTCCGCTCAATGTGATCGAAGGACCATTAATGGATGGGATGAAAGAAGTGGGCGACTTGTTTGGAGCAGGCAAGATGTTTCTTCCGCAAGTGGTAAAAAGTGCCCGAGTTATGAAAAAAGCAGTGGCTTACTTAGAACCGTATATGGAAGACGAGAAAAAAGATTCCGACAAACAGAAAACCTTTGTCATTGCCACCGTCAAAGGCGATGTCCACGACATTGGGAAAAATATTGTGGGAGTTGTTCTTGCTTGTAATGGCTATAAGGTTATCGACTTGGGCGTAATGGTAAGCTGTGAAGAAATAATTGAAGCCGCAAAAGAACACGACGCAGAGATCATCGGAATGAGTGGACTGATCACCCCAAGTCTGGACGAAATGATTCAGAATGCTAAGGAATTTGAAAAACAGGGACTCAAAGTTCCGGTTTTGATTGGAGGAGCCACCACTAGCCGTATTCACACAGCAGTTAAAATTGATCCTGAGTACAACGAATTGATTGGGCATGTTAGCGACGCATCATTGGTCGTAGATGTTTGTAATCGAATTCTTAACGAAGAAACTGCGAACCCTACAAAAACAGATTACAAAGAAAAATATAAAAAATTGCGCGATAACTATCTCAGTCGCAAAGAGGGGCGCCCCGAGTTGGTGCCCTATGACTACGCCAACACCAACAATTGGATTCGTAAAAATCCAAACCCAACTCCTATCCCAAAAGAGTTTGGTGTCTTCCCTGTGGAAATGTCTGTTGAAGATATTGCACCCTACATTGATTGGTCTCCTTTCTTTTGGGCATGGCAAATCAAAGGAATTTTTCCAAAGATTTTTGAAAGCGAGAAATACGGAGAACAAGCTCGCAAACTGTATGAGGAAGCCCAAGAGATGCTGCAGACCATTATTCAAGACGGTCGTATTCAACCCAAGGGGGTCTTTGGAGTTTGGCCAGCATTCCGTGACACCAATGATGTGGTCGTCCTCGACCCGAAGAAGAAAAATCGAGAGCTGGCACGATTTCATTTTCTTCGACAACAAAGTCAAAAGAAGGAAGGTGTTTATCACTTAAGTTTAGCGGACTTTGTCGCTGGCGAAAGCAGTGGCGTCTCTGACTCTATTGGAGCTTTTGCCGTGACTGCCGGCCAAGCCGTCGATGACATGGCCAAAGAGTTTGAAAAACAAGATGATGATTATTCTTCGATTATGATGAAAGCCGTTGGTGATCGAATTGCAGAGGGTTTTGCCGAACGCCTGCATGAAAAAGTGCGTAAAGAAATTTACGGAATTGAAGAGTCTTTCACCAACCAAGAGTTGATTGACGAAAAATACCAAGGGATTCGTCCCGCAATTGGTTATCCTTCTTGCCCGGATCATACAGAAAAACAAGCCATTTGGGACTTAATGGATGTGGATAAAAACATCGACGCTCATCTGACTGAGAACTTCGCCATGAACCCTGCAAGTTCAGTCTCCGGTTACTATTTCCTCCATCCTGAGGCCAAGTACTTTCATGTCGGACAGCTGTCTAAGTCACAAGTGAAAGACTATGCTGAACGCAAATCGATGACCAGTGAGCAAATTGAAAAGTGGTTGTCACCCAACCTGGGTTACAACTGATTAGGCTTTCTGGACCTTAATTGGAGATTTGCGACCAGGGTTTACCTCTTTACAGATGGGACACTCCAGCCCATAACAAGCGCGGGCCTGGCAGTATTCTCGTCCATAGTAAATGATTTGCAGATGCATATCATTCCACGAGTTTTCTGGAAAAAGTTTTTTTAAATCCTTTTCGGTCTGCACCACATTTTTACCATTGGTCAGTCGCCACCGTTGTGCGAGTCGATGGATGTGGGTGTCCACTGGAAAAGCTGGAAATCCAAAAGCCTGACTCATAACCACACTGGCAGTCTTATGACCAACCCCCGGTAAGGCCTCAAGATCCTCAAAGGTTTGTGGAACCTCTCCACCATGCTTTGCTAGAATTATTTTAGAAAGCTCATAAATCGCTTTGGATTTACGAGGACTCAACCCACAGGGTTTAATGATTTCTCTTATCTTTTCCGGAGACTTCTTAACCATTTTTTGAGGTGTGTCGGCCATTTTAAATAAGGCGGGAGTCACGAGGTTGACTCTGGCATCGGTGCATTGAGCTGACAAAAGAACCGCAATCAACAGCGTATAGGAATCTTTGTGATCGAGAGGGATCGGGGTTTCTGGATAAAGTTTTTTGAGTCTTTTGCGGACAATCTCTGCCCGCTCCAGTTTTGTCATTGATGTTAAATAATCTCAACGGCGTCAGCTTCAAATTCAAATTCAATGCGACCGGTTTTGATTTTTTTAATTTCCTCAAGCTTTGCACCTTCATCTTTTTTGAAGTGGCGGAGTGTGGCTGCCGAAACTTTCTTACGCTTCATCTTTCCTTGAACACGAACTGTTTTTCCGACAATGTCTTTAGGCACAAAGAATCCATAATCTTTGAACAAGGTCCTGACTGATTTATCGCCTTTTTGTAAAACCATCCAACAACCTTTTTTCTCACAAACTTTTTTGGCTTTGGCTTCAAAAACCACCGTTTGGCCATCGTACTTATCGTAGTTTCCCATCACCTCGCCTAACGTTGAGACCTTGGCCGTGGTGATTTTAGCTCCAAACTGAGTTTGGCTTTTCCCCTTCGTTGGTCCAGCAAATGCCAAATTAGAGAGGCTTAAGCATAATAGGGTAAATAATATTGATTTCATCGATTCCTCCTTCATAGAGAACTTTGGGTCCCTTAAAGTCGTCCAACCTTACAAAATCTCTGGGTTTTTGGCAAATAATTGGCGGCATTAAAAAAACCCTCCATTTTGGGCTTTTCGACCTTTGGCGAGTCAACTTTCAGGGCACATAACCCGATAGAATTCTTAGAGAACTTTAACAAAAGAGGGTTCAAGTGGATATAGCAACACTGGTAGGGCTGGTCGGAGCGATAACCGTCATTTTGGCTGCCATCCTTTTAGGTAACAAACCAGGGATGTTTTTTAACATACCATCGATCTTAATTGTGATCGGGGGATCGTTCTTTGTGGTCGCCATGAAGTTTAGTATTAAGCACCTACCCAACGCCGTAAAGGTGGCCTTCAAAGCCTTCTCCTCAAAAGTGGATCAACCAGAGGATTTGATCGACCAGGTTTACGAACTCGCGAAAGCTGCAAAGAAAAGTGGAATCCTTGCCCTTGAATCTTTTGATATTAACAACGACTTTTTAGAACGCGGAATAATGATGCTCGTCGATGGCTATGATCCAGCAGTTATTCGTGACATCTTAACAAAAGAGCGAGACCTCACTTTGACTCGTCACAATCAGGGACGAAAAATCTTTGAAGCTCTCGCAGACGTATCTCCGGCCATGGGTATGATCGGTACCCTGATTGGTCTCGTTGACATGCTTTCAAACATGAAAGATCCAAAGGCGATTGGGCCGGCAATGGCCGTTGCACTCCTTACAACACTGTATGGTGCAGTGATAGCTAACGTTATTGCGCAACCAATTGCGGATAAACTTTCACTTCGCAGTGAAGAAGAAGAGAAAAACTACAATCTTTGTATCGATGCCATTATGGGAATTTCATCTGGCTTGAATGCTAAGATCATTAAAGATTCTCTTCGTGAATACTTGCCGGCTCACCTCAAGCGTCAATCTGAAGATATTACGAAGGCGGCATAAGCATGGCGAAGAAGGAAGAAGCAAAAAAAGGGTCTCCAGCGTGGATGACCACCTTTGCCGATATGATGTCACTTTTGCTGACATTTTTCGTATTGCTCTTGTCGATGGCCGAGATCGACGCGACTCGTTTCCGCAAAGTTTCCGGCTCCTTGAAGATGGCTTTTGGCGTGCAAAGAAAAAGCATTTTCGACGAACCCCCGAAAGGTTCTAGCTTTATTAAACAAGAACACAGCCAGGGTTCACCATCACGAGCTCCTTTGAGTGTTGGGGGTGCCACCGCCAACATTCTTGATCCCCAACTGCAGCAGATCAAAAATAAGATGGAAAAACAAGACGCCATCGCCGAGTTGAACCGTCAAAAACGATTGAAGCAAAACATCGTCAAAATCATGGACAAGTTCGAAAAAGAGTGGAAAAAGGGAAAAATTGAAATTCAGCCAAAAGATGGAGACTTAGTCATCCGAATTTCTGAGAATGCAGCCTTTCCCAAAAACCGGACAAAGCTCAGCAATCAATTTGGATCGATGCTGGATAAGCTTTCAGATGTTGTTCAGGATGTAGATGGCAAGATTATTATTGCTGGTCACTCTGATGATAAAATAATTAAAACTCCAAAATTTAAATCCAACTGGGAGTTTTCTGCTGCTCGCGCCAACACTCTCGCGCAAGCTCTTATGAAAAAAGGGGAAATTGATCCCAAACGGGTTACGGTGCAATTTCATGGCCCCTCCCAACCCTTGGTGCGCAACAATTCTGATATCAATCGACAAAAGAATCGCCGCATCGAAATTATCATCAAGCACTAAAGACTTCTCCCTCCAATGCTGTTAATGTTGTTCTCATGGAAACCAACGTGGGAATACTGGCTATTGGAAATGAAGTTGTCGAAGGACAGATTGTTAATCGAAATGCGGCTTGGCTTTCAGAGGAAACCAGTAAAATGGGAGCTTCTCCTCTTTATCACATGGCTTGTCGTGATGACGACCAAGAGATAAAGAACAGCCTCAACTTTCTTAGCCAGCATTGTCATCTTATTCTTATTTCTGGTGGTTTGGGCCCGACACGAGATGATGGAACCCGAAAGAGTCTTAGCGAATGGCTCTCACTCCCTTTGGAGCTCGATGAAAATCAATGGCGAATCATTCAAGACAAGTTGGAATACCGTGACCTTACCATTAGAGAAGGACATAAAACTCAGGCCCTGATGCCAAAAACAGCTGTCCCTCTCAACAATAAAAATGGAGTCGCTCCTGGTTTCTTTGTTAAAGGTGGCCCTTGTTTCGTGGCCTGCCTTCCGGGCCCTCCAAGTGAGCTGATCCCCATGTTCAACAATGAATTGAAGCCTTTGATTGTTAAAAACCTTTCTCCGAAATCAGATAAAACACTCAATACTTGGATTTGCCTCGGGGCTCCAGAGTCCGAAGTGGCTCATATTGTGGAAAGCGTTCTAGGTAATACTCTGGAAATCGGATACCGACTGCATAAACCCTATGTAGAGGTAAAAGTTTGGTTGCCGAAGAAAAATGACCCTGAGTCGCAAAAAAAATTGCAAACTATGGAAACAAAACTAAAACCATGGTTGGTATCACGATCGATCCACAGCATTCGTGAAAATTTTCATCAGTATCTAGAAAAGTTTTCTCACGTATTCATCATTGACCACCTAACCTCGGGATTATTTCTAGAACGCCTCAAAGAACATCGATGGGCCGATCATCTTCGCTACCAGTGTTTTGAACACAAGTCCTTCCGTTTTTTTCAGAAATCAGAGGTGCAAGGTATTCTGCAAGAATTGCAATCTGAAAAAGGAGTGAACAACCTTTTTATTAGCTTGTTTCCCGCTTCTGAATCCAGTGCATTTGTCAGTTTCGATCAAGAAATACGTTTGGTAGAAACACCAAGGAACATCCCAATTCGTTCGCAACTGGGTCAGCTCTATGTCGTTGAAAATTGTTTTTTATTTCAATCTTAGAAAGACCATGATGTCATCAACGTCCAGCGATCGACGTATTCTCCATAAAATGTAAACTCCCAATTCTTAAATGGTCGGGCACTCACTCCTACCCATACTTGGTCGGCGTACTGGTTTTGATCATCATCAAGATGAACATCATAGTTCAAAGACAGGCTAAACATATCGACTCTCACCACAAACCCAGGGGTTACAACCATAGAGTTATCAAATAGCTGGGTGTCTTCAAACCACTGGTAGGATAAATCCAAAGCAAAAGTAAATTGGGTGATTACATAGGCGTAGCCTAAACCAAGTGCACCGCGAGCATCATTGATTGCATTGGGGTCCTCAAACTCTCCAACAATCCCAAATCGATGTTCACTTTCGGGATCAATCATGATGCCCACGGTGTACAAGTCTTCTTGCACCCCAAAGCCCAAGCCAAACCAGCCCCATATTGCGCTCATTGTCCCACGAATGTATGACTCGCAACCATCACAACCGTTAGAGTAAGCTCCGACCGCAAATCCATACTTTGTGTCGCCCACTCCGAATTCAGCTCCAAAGCTGGACGAATCGGCGCCATCCAAAGCCCCCGTCAATCGATATTGATCTTGGTAAGAAACACCTATTGGGTTTTCAAAAGTGAATCCATTGGAAAAAAGACTGGTGTGGGTCAATGCCGGGGAGGAAATCCCTTGCCCGACCGCCACTTGGTTCAATCTGGCCCCACTTTGTTGAGCCCAACAAAAGAAGCTCGCAACCAAGACCAAAAGGAACACAAACACTCTCATTTCGTCATTTTATAAAGTTTTGCCTACGGGGGCAATGATGGCATCGACTAGACGATTCTCCTGAAAAAGAGAATCTAGTGGAAAGGCCACTGTTTAAGTCCAGGGATTCACCCCCTTTAAGTTGCTCAGCTCACAAGAGTGTAGGAAAATTCTTGTATGAGACTCATCTTGATATTCCTAATAGCCTTTTGGACCCATCAATCCTTTGCAAAAACGATCATTGAACCCAGTATTTCATTGGGTTATGGAACCGGAGAAGTCACTATTCCGGGCTTTGCCAGTGCTGAAGGCACAGGAACAGTTGCCTCATTCGGATTCCGTTACGGAATCACCCGACGCTATATCCATGTAACAGGATTAATCGAAGGCACCATGTTCACCGGTGAAGACATCGATGCCGAGATCAAAGGGTTTGGTGGTATCGGTGTGGGTTGGGAGTGGAACATCCCTTTAAGAACCTATTTTATTGCTGGTGCTTACGATTTTGACACCGATTTTATCGGAGCCGGTGTTGAGTTGGCATATTTAATTAGTGACAAATTTTGGGTCGGCTTACGGTACATCGATTTTAATTCTGAAATCACGCAGACAACAAACGGCGCGGATTTGAGTGCCGAAGTGAAATTAAGCACGGTAAGCCTTGTTGTTAGCTTTCCCTTCGAGTTTAACTATCCCGACTATTGGTTCCGTAAAACAGACTGGCAATAGTACTCCATGGCCTTTCAAATCAAATTATGGGGAGTCAGGGGGTCTTTACCAGCCCCTGAAACACCAATTGAAAAAGCAGATCGTATCCAAAGAGCGCTGCAAAGTTTTTTTGCGGCCGGTTATAGCCAGTCATCAGATATAAAGAACTTCATGAAACGACATCCAGACCACCAGTTAGGAGGTTATGGCGGACATACCACCTGCATCGAAGTCATGAATAATAATCGTCATTTGATCATCGATGGGGGCAGTGGTATTCACCGCAAAGCTTTGGACATGGTTCGCTCTGGACACCCCCTTTCTGGCAACGAGATTCATATTCTGATGACCCACTTTCACTGGGATCACCTCATTGGTTTGCCATTTTTTGTACCTATTTTTGTTCCTGGAAACACTATACATTTCCATGGTGTCCAAGAAGACTTAGAAGACGTGATCAAACAGGTTTTCACAAAACCTTTCTTTCCTGTTCCCTTCGACAGTTTAGGAGCCGATATCCAGTTCCACAAACTCAACCCCAGAAAACCACAAGAGGTCTGTGGATTTCACGTGACACCTTACCAACTGGATCACCCCGACCCTTGCTGGGGTTTTAAAATTGAAGACGAAGGCTTGGCTTACTCTCATTGCGTGGACACAGAGTGCAAACGAATCACACAAGAGCAGTTGGGAGAAGACCTTCCTCTGTATCAAAACATCGACTTGATGATGTTTGACGCTCAATACTCAATCAAAGAAGTCTCAGATAAGGTGGATTGGGGTCATGCCACCGCTAAATTTGGAATCGACTTGGCCTTGCGAGAAGGAATCAAAAAATTGGTATTCATGCACCACGATCCCTCATCGAGCTACGAAAAAATCCGCTCCACTGAGGATGAAGTCTATGAGTATTGCCAAGGCATGATCAAACAACTAAAAACCAGCGAACTCCCATTTTATGAAATTGAATGGAGATTTGCCCGCGAGGGACAACTCATTCCCGTGGGCAATGATCAGTAGTTTGGTCGAAAGTATTTAGAGTCGTCAATCCACTCTTTAGTTTCTACCACCATTTTTCCATCGGTTTCCCAAGAGGCTTCTGATTTTACAAAGTTTCCATGAGTCGGAGAGTAATAAAGTTTCCGAAAAGAACCGTTGTCTTTCACCCTGCCTGTCTTTTCATGAATGGACTTGCAATTGACAACCCAAGTGGGAACCTTTCCTAACTTTATATTTAATATTTTGGTTCCTACCACTTTACACTGTTTTTTATAGCTAAACTTCCCATCCCACTTACTCTTACCTTGAGCTTCATACTGCATGACTTTGCCTGTTTGGATTGGGAATATATCGTCAAGTTCCCCTAACAAAACCTGCTTACCCTCGTCTCCGGCTACGGTTTGAAAAGTGTGGCTTGGAACAAAAGGGTTAACCGGCATAGACGAGATGGCGCGTTTACCAGTGTTAACATCAATAGTTTCTGTTATCTGCTCACCCAATTCATTCTCTTTAACAATCAAGTGGCGAATAGTGTCTTGCAACAAATCACCTGTTTTTTTATCAAGCAAGCGAGTGCGTGTCTTCCATTCAGAACCCGAAGCAATTTGAACTTTTGGTGCCGGCGCCTCTAGACTCAAGATAGGATTATTTTTCGAACCCATATAGAACCAAGGAAATACTACAAGAATGCATAAGCTAACGACACCCAAAGTTACCTTTTTATTCCGGCTCCACTTATCTGTTCTTTGCTTGATTAGCGAAAAGAAATCTTTTGTGAAATTCATTTCACGTGAAGCTGACAATTGAAGTTGTGCGCTTTTAAATCGTTTAATTGCCATCTCTAGAGCTTCCTGGCTCAAAGATATTTTTTGATTCTCACCAATAACAACCTCGGTTTGATCAGCAGTATGTTTGTCACCTTCTTGAATCTGTGCAGCTAAACTTAAAATAATTCCGATTTCTCGAGTTGCAAAACCTCTGCTCAACAGTTTCATACGAACTTTGTGTTCGTTTAGTATCATGACTTCTGGTCGTTTTGCTGCCATAAGTTCACTTGGTATTTTTAACAGATCGATTTTCAGCAAATTTTCTTTGATTTCATTCATGTTTTGATAGCGGTCATTTGGATCTTTCTGCAACATTTTGTAGAGAATAGTTTCCAATTCAGGAGGGACAACTCGCTGAACTTCAGCGGAGAGTCTTGGGTTGAAATTGCGAATGTTGTCCATCGTCTGAAAACGAGTCTCAGCAGTGAATGGGTTGATCCCCTCGAGCATCTCATACAATACTATACCCAATGAAAAAATATCCGATTGGCTACTAGGACGCTGTCCAATAAGTAACTCGGGAGCCATATAATTGGTCGTTCCAATCACCTTTCCCATGTCTGTTAGATTCAGATCTTCTTTTTTAAAGTCTTTGGAAATGCCAAAGTCTACAATTTTAACTTTCCCGTTTGTATCGATGACGACATTGGCTGGCTTGATATCTCTATGAAGTACTCCCTGGCTATGAGCTTCTAGAATTCCCTCCACCATTTGTTGAAAAGTTTCTAAACACTCTCCTATACCGAAACCACGACTTTTTAAAATACTGCTTAGATCCTGACCTTCGATCAGTTCCATAACCATGAAATGAGTACCCTCATGTCTGCCATAATTGTACACACTGACAATATTGCCATGATTCAATGACGCCAAAATTTTTGCCTCATTCTCAAAACGTTTTTCAAGTTTTGCAGAATTTTTACTCGGAACTAAGGTTTTGATCGCTACCTTGCGTTCAAGATTGAGGTCGCGAGCCAGATAGACTTCTCCCATGCCACCTTCACCAAGAGTCGCCTCTACCAAATAATGACCAATTTGAGTCCCCACTTGAATACATCCCATACCTAAACGTATCGGCAATTTAATCAAAGTCTATAGTGGATTATTTCCATTTTCTGTCTCAGACCAGATCAACTTTTCTAAAAATGTCTCAAATCGATTCAAAAATCCTTTTAGAAGCGAAAAATCTAAACGTTGCATATGATTATGTATGCTTATCGTATATTTTTTCATTACTATTGAATTTTGTATAACCATCCCCTCAATCTTGTAGGTTTTGTGATTAACAAAGATGACTTTTATAAACATATTGAATTTTGGATTAAACAAAAACTCTCTCTAACGAGAACTCGTCCGCTTTTCATTGGAATCAACGGACCACAAGGTGTTGGTAAATCCACCCTTTCAAAACAAATAGTTCACAAACTTAATTCAGAAGGAATTGCAACTGTATGTATCTCTGTGGATGACTTTTACTTAACTCATCAAGATCAAAAAAAAATGGCCGATGAATCGCAAAACCCTTACTGGCAAGAAAGGGGCTACCCTGGAACCCATGATCTACAGCTCGGAGCAAAAATTCTAGAGTCTTTAAAAAACCAAAAGTCCACTCTGATACCTGTCTACAACAAGTCTGCGTTTCAAGGGGAGGGAGATCGCTGCCCAGAAGAAGATTGGAAGAGTATCTCATCACCTCAAGATGTAGTAATTTTGGAGGGATGGATGCTAGGTTTTCAGCCCATCGACCAGCCTTTACCAAAGCCTCTACAAGCTATAAATTCCATCTTGGCAAAATATGATCAATGGAATCAGTACTTGGATATATTTCTGTACCTTAAACCTTTAGATTTGAGTTTTGTCGTGGATTGGAGAATCGAGGCCGAAAAGAATAGGCGTGACCTAGGTCTTGGTGGCATGACCGATGAGCAGGCAAAAAACTACGTCAGCAACTTTCTAATTGCTTATGAGACCTATTCTGAAACCGTTGAGTTGATGAAAAAAAAGGTTCAGAGTTATCTTGAAATTCCAATTCAAAAAAATAGGCTTCCAGCCTCACTTTAGTTACTACAATCGTCTGGTAATTTTTAATGTCTCACCCCTTTGTTTCCGATAAGACGGATAGTATCGGCTTAAGCCAAGAGGTTGAAACTAGAAGTGGAAAATCAAAAAGCGCCTGCCATTGAACAACAGGAGTCCCAACAAGACCCCTACAATATCCGAGCACCAGGTGTGCTTCCAGAAAGGAAGTCCCCTCGATGGACGTCTCTCGATATTGCTCGTGGCATTGCGATCTTTCTTATGATTCTTAGTCATTGCGTAAAAGGACTTTTGCACAATTCAATGATTCCGGATTGGGGCAATATACCGGTTCACCTTCTAACCAAATTCTCTTCAAGCTTGTTTATTCTTGTATTTGGAGTGAGCATCTCACTGTTTTTCGTACCACTTATTAAAACCAACAGGTGGAAGAAAAAGAAGTGGTGGATGATTAAAAGAGGGGTCGAGCTCATGTTCTGGTACAAAATTCTTACAGTTGTGCAAATGTTCCAGTTTTATCCAAAACCGATGATCATTGAAACTTTGCTTTTTAAACGAATGCCTGACTTCGTCGAAATTTTATCTTTTTATGCCATTGCTCTGGTCTGGTTGCCTTTCTTTCTACCCGTGTGGAGCCGTTTAAATTTGTGGGCAAAGGCTATTCTCACCGTAGGCATTTTCTCCTTGGGTCAATGGCTCCACTTTCACTTTGATTTCTGGGGATTGGATCCCCTAAAGGCGATCCTTGTTGAGAATGACGGTTTTTACACTTTTGGACAATTTCAAAGAGGGGCTTTGATCTTTCTCGGACTCATGGTGGGTGATCTTTACAAACTGGGTCAGCAGGAAAGATTTCCATTAAAACGTGTTCCTCTGGCTTGTGTTGGGCTTGGCTTGGCTGGGTTGGTTACTTTTTATTTCAACAACTCTGAAAAGTTTCACAATGCACTCGAGCTGATTGCCGCCAACACTGGCAAGCATCCTCCCGACATTAATTTCTCACTTTTTAGTCTTGGCGGCGCTTTTGTCGTTTTGGGACTATCGATGCTAATGAATCAAACTTGGCGCAAGTTACTGAAACCGGTTTCGTACCTTGGTCAACACTCTTTAAATGCATTTATTCTGCATATTATTATTATCTTTTATCTTTACCGTTACTACTTCGATCTCCATCATAATGTGACTTATATGCAAAGCCTTGGATTGACAGGTGCTTGTGTCATCGGCATTATTTTTTCTATGTATTTTTGGAATAAAACAAAGACGGTGTTCGCATGAAGAAAATCATCTCTTTGCTTCTAACTCTTAGTTTCACATTTCCCGCCTGCGTATCTTCCTCGGCATCCAAAAAGCCTCCCTCTTGGGTTCACTCATTGGGCAAGTCGATACGCGCTTTAGAAAAGGGTTTTCATGGTGAGTTCGGAGTTTACATCTTGGATATTGAAGCCAATCAATTCTTTTCATACAAAGGCTCTGAGTATTGGTACCTCAGTTCGACTGTAAAAGTCCCCGTGGCGATTGCCCTATTGCAGATGGTCGATGACAAAAAAATTTCTCTAAAAGACAAAGTCGTCGTTCGCAAGTCGGACTATAGAGATGGAGGCGGTCCCGTCAATTGGATTGAACCGGGCAACAAAGTCTCTTATAAATACCTGTTGAATCAGATGTTAATCTACAGCGACAATGCGGCCACCGACCTAATCATCCGAAGGGTTGGTCTTGATAAGGTGAACAAGGTGGTTGACGACTTTTCCATCAAAAATGAATTTGGTAAGATCACGACACTACTGGATGTTAGAAAGAAAGCTTACTCAGAGATTCACCCAAGTGCGAAAAAATTATCGAACATGGACTTTTTTGCTATCAAGAAACAACGACAGCCAAAACGAAAGATCGCCCACCTGGCAAAACTCTTAAAACTAAAGGAAAAGGATCTTGTTGTGCCAGACCTCACATCTGGCTTCAGCCGCTACTATGAAAAAAAATGGAATTCTGCTACTTTAGTCAGTTACGCTGAACTCTTAAAAAACTTAGTGAAACAGAAAACTCTGAGCCCTGAGTCGACAAAGCTATTGCTAAAAACAATGGCGGGGGTACAAACTGGAAAAAAGCGAATTCGCAAGGGGTTACCACAGGACATTATTTTTGCTCACAAAACCGGAACTCAACATAAAAGAGCGTGTGATGTAGGAGTGGCAAGAGGACGTAAAACTAAAAAGGCCAAGGCTTTAATTCTTGTCTGCACCCGTAATTGGAGAAAACTTTCAGAAGCAGAGAACCTGATGGCCAGAGTTGGTCAACTCATCTCAAAATCAAACTTACTCAATTCAACACAACCGTAAAATAGCAATTTTTTATGCAGAACGTAACAATCGATAGCGGGCGGATTTACGTCGCCCTTCTTGTGCAATCCTATTTGTTTCAACCCATTGATTCAGCCAACGAGAAGCTGTTCTTTGACTCACCCCGAGCTCCTGGCTTAATCGTTCGGTGGTGAACCAATTTTCCCTAAAAGCTTCTTCGAGTTTCTTTAATCGTAAATCCTCAGCCAAGCCTATTCCTTTTTGATTACATAGATCATAGATCAAAGTAACCTGACTCTTCTCCGCCAGCTGGTAGGATTTACCTAATATATTATCGACACCCAAGCCAAAGGGTTCCAGCCGTTTACGAAGCCGAGACACTAAAAGCTTCACTTTATTTTGAGAATGTTCTGGATGAAAATTCTCCCCAAGATAGACTTGGTTAAATATTGTAGCTCCGCGATGAGGTCGGTAGAAATCTTGAACTAAGACTGTCAATAGTCGTTCTTCCAATGAGCCGATTCTTAATCCAATTCTCTCAGTCAGTTGATTAACCTCAAGAGTCATTTTGGGAGATGTCGTCCCCAATTGACGAAAATAACGACTCTCTAACTTATCATGGCCATTAATTAGCATTTTTTTCCGATAACCATTGAATGGACTACCGTAGTAGACATGATTAAACAAATCTGAGTTTTGTGTGATCAATGCTATATGCAAATCAATGTCACGAGGAGTCTCCCACAAAACTAGAGAACGGGCTTTCTCCCTAAGAATTGTAATTTGCTGTAAAGTCGAAACTCTAGATTGATTTTTTGACAACGAGATAAAAAGTTTCCATTTTTTCACAAAAAGGGTATCGGGCTCTTTTCCACCCAATTGCTTCTTCGCGTCCTCAAGACATGGAATTGCTTTTTCATAATTTTTTTCTTTGAAATGTACTTGCCCAAGAATTTCATTACAGTTTCCTAATAGGATTTTCATTCGATTTTGCGAAAAGTACTTTTTCAACTCATGAAGCAACGGAATCGCCTGTTCAAATTGCTCTGTTGCCACCAAAGCAGCGACGTAGTTGACCTGACCGATCGCGTGGTCATATGAGTCACGATCCACCCTTTCTAAATAGGATTCTAAAATTGGAATAGCTGCCTCATAATTCCATTGTGAAAAAAAAGCGAATGCAAGAACAAGTAAAGCCGATGTCTCCTTTTCGTGAGCCCTGCTTTGTGTAATTAATCGAATCGCTTCTTCACTGCCTCCAATTGAGTTTAGTAACCCACGGTAGATTGCTATTTCTTTTGCCTCTGGAGTGATGTTTGGATTATTTGATCGAACAACGGGATACAGTACTTTAAGCGCCATTTCGTAGGCTCCGGTTCGTCGCAAAAGTGTCGCCCACTTTAAACAATCTTGCCGAGAGGCTTCGCCCAAACGAATATCCATAAGTTGATTTTGAGCTTTTTGTGAAAAACCCGATTGAAGAAGTTCTTCGGCTTTGGAAAGTTTCTCTCTGACAGTGGTTGTCATGGGTCTAAGACCTCATTTTTGATCTCAGGCGAATGAATATCAGGGACAATGATCACACGGTGATGACCGGTATCAGCAATGACAAGACTGCCATCGTCTCGCAGATTTAGACCTTTTACCTCACTAAAAGGCATGCCAAAGACCGATTGGTTTAAAAGAACTTTAGATTCCCCAGAAGCCAGATCGTGGAGAAGAATACGGCGATTGTAGGTGTCAGCCAAGACTATCTGGCCACGACTGTCGATATCAATATCGCTAGGAAAGTTCAAACCTCCTAAAGAAGAAAAGCTAATTTCACGTACAAACAAGCCCTCCATACTAAAAACTTTCACTGTTCCTGTGTTGCGATCAAGAATATACAACTGATTTTCATAGATCTCTATATCGATGGGATGCTTAAACTCGTCGGGTCCCGAACCAAATTTCCCAAAAAAACGATAGTTGTTTTTTCCATTGTAAATCAATATACGCTGGTTTTTTGCATCAGCGACATAAACAATATCTTCCCCAAAGAGTTTAACACTATGAGGTTGACTTAAATCAATTCCATCATTTTCACCAATAGAAGTGATTAGATCAAAATTTTTCAAGTTATAAATTTGTACAACCTGTCTGTACGTATTCGCCACTGCGAGCCTATTCTCTAAAAGATCCATACCCTCAGCCGTCCACCAAGCGCCACCGGACAATGTCCTGGAATCTACCGATCTAAGGTGTTCGCCTTGCGCTGAAAATATTTGAAGTCTTTTGTTTGCAGAGTCTAAAACAAAGATCTCGCCGTCACCTGAGGTTTCAATACTATTGGGTTGATTGAATGTTGACTCAAAATAGTTGGACGCTCCGATAGTTCGAATCCACTCACCTTCTGTCGACATCACCAGCACTGACCGTCGATGGGGGTCAACAACAGCAATTTCGTCATCTGAAAGTTGAGCAATTTGACTCAAACTATGCACAGATCCAACACCAGTACCATTTAAGGAAACCTTCTCAATGAGATTTCCAGCAAGATTAAATATTAACAAATGCCTCTTATACCCATTTAGAACAAATAGCTTGTCGCCAAGGACCATAAAGTCAGTGACATCTAGTGATCCCATATAGGGCAAATCGAGTCCCGATAACACTCCTGTTTCAAATTTGAACTCTCCAACTAAACTGGCAACGGCAAATTGCCCATCTAAAGAAAGGCCAAACAACTGAGCTTCTGATGCCGACCAGTGTGTGAGATTGCTAGGATGGACACCCAATATTTGAAACTGATGAGATTTGGTATCGTAAAGCCAGAGCAATTCCTCACAGGAAAGAATAAGACCTTTACTCAACAAAACAGTTAAATCTTTCGGATTTGTACAGGCACCGGGAAGTTCAATGCTCTCTAAAGTTTTGTTTTCAATATCTAAAAAATCCAAATTGGAGTCTTGCAGAAATACCAAACGATTATCATACCCAACCATAGCCCGTGATTGAATCAAGTGAGGATATGAAGCAAGAGACAGCTGACCTTTTTCATTACCCTTCCTATCTAGAAAACTTATTTGCCGCGCTTTCTCATCCATCAGTACAAATTGACCGGAATCAAATGACGAGATCTGAGTGATAGATTCAAAAAACCAACGATTGACTCCAAGAATCAAAATGGAAACATCAGTATTTAGTCCATTGGCATCTGAAGCTCTAATACTCACTTGCGGACCCTGGTTCTGAGAATCCAAGGTAAATAGGTATTTGCGTAAAGTCACTTGCTGAAAAAGGCCATTACCTTCAGTGAGAGCCAAGTTAAACGGTCCTGTTCCACCCCTAATATCTAGAACGACAGTTTCACCAGGAGCCATAGATTCAGGAGCATCAATGGTAAATTTACCTGTATAGCCTTCGCCATTTGCATTTAACGATTGATGCGAATCGGTTTGATTTTGTCCACTAACACCATCAGGTGCCGAACAGTTTTGGAATAGAAAAACCAGGCAAAGACTTGCCAGATAGCTTATAAGCATTGTTCTTCTTGAATACATTTGTTTCCCCAACTTGGACCCAACTATATTATGCATTGTTTGGTTGGAATTTGAAAATTGACCGAACCTATTTGAGACGGAGTATTAGACTGTATCAATTCAACACATCAATTAGATAATTTCGCCAATATTGATACCCACCTGAACTTTGAATTCCTTTATTCTTAGTACAAGCAGAACGTTTCACTCAATAATTCAAACAAGAACATACCTACACACCCAATGTGAGTCTTATTTTGGACCCAGACTCGCAAGTTCTTTCACCTCCATCCCTCTGGATGGAGGTGAATTTCTTTTTATTAATTATGGATACTTTGTTTGGAAGGGAATGTTATGAGGATTACAAATAAATTGTTCTGGGCGCTTTGTCCCGTCTTGCTTGTACTTTATAATAACTGTGCTCCATTCCATCAAATCGA
The DNA here is from genome assembly GCA_965368905.1 of uncultured Bdellovibrionales bacterium. Lineage (GTDB taxonomy): Bacteria > Bdellovibrionota > Bdellovibrionia > Bdellovibrionales > JAGQZY01 > JAGQZY01. The sequence goes on from CBDUOS010000008.1 coordinate 22,057, forward strand.
TGGTATTGAGTCATCGCAAAATGGGCTTTCGATCCAACCGCCAGAGGATATTCCTGTCGATGAGTTTTTTAATCTCGGTAAATCTCAATACGATATGGCTTGTGCGAGTTGCCACGGAAGTTTAGAATTATCAGCAAAACGTGGTACCTCACTGGCACAATTCGATACGGCCCGCCAGTTCGTCCCGCAAATGGCATCGGCGTTAGAGGGACAGGAATTAAATGTAGAGGCTATCATCTACGCACTTAACAACAACGCCCCTTCCGCAACGACTCCTCCTGAATTGACTTCGGCACTCAACCCCAAGTACACCTGCCAATATCCAGACAATCGAGGTATGGACACTCTGCCGATTAGAAGATTGACACGCATTGAACTGGAAAATGTTATTCGAGATAATTTTGGTGAATCGGTATTAGCAAAAGTCACTTCAAGCCTTGAGCTTTATCCAAAAGAAGAATTCACCGAATCGGTTTCTGAATTCAATCCAAACTTTAATCCATTGATTATTTCAGCACTCATTGAAATTTCCGATGGTGTTGCAACAGCCATTAGCGAACCAGGCCCCGATCGAGTAAACAACACTCCTTCTTGCTTAATTAATGAGTTCGGCAATTATAGTTTTGATGATGCCCAGTGTGTCGATCAATTTGTTAGTGATTTTGGAATGAAAATGTTTCGACGACCACTAACCAATGAACAATTTGCAGAGTTTAAAAGCATTCTAAATTCAAGGGAATCCATACACCCTCTGCATCGTGATCGAATCAAAGCGTTTATAATGGCTACAATGCTCAGTCCAGAATTTTCCAACCATATTCCGTTTGTTGTCGCAGAAAATTCTGGCAAGGGAGCTGTAGACAGTTTCACGTTGGCCTCTAGAATTAGCTTTGCTGCCGCAGGAACGACTCCAGACAGTCTTCTGCTTGCCAGCGCCATGAGTAATGAGTTGGACACTATTGAAAAAAGAAAGATTCATGCCAGACGACTTCTCAACACCCGTTCTGGTCAAAACTATGTACACAATGTATTTGATCATTATCTTGGGACTTACAGAAGACAACCAGCACTTTCCGATGCCTATGGTAATTACTCAAACATCGATCCAAAAAATCTAATCACTGAATTGAATAGTGAAATGATACACTATATAGATCACCATGTTTTTCAAAACCCCGGGTCTTTTCAAGACCTAGCGACTTCAAACAAAGCCTTTCCTCTTACCACAAACGCGGCCAAGGTCTTCGGCACCTCCCAATCGCAAGGGTCACGTGACCCTCAAACAACAAGTTCTGGTCATGTGGGTTTATTTATGCGACCCGCTCTTTTACTCTCTTCTGGAGAACGGACATCTCCAATTGCTCGTGGTATTCAGTTTGCCCGAAATGTTCTCTGCACCGAAATTCCTGATCCCGATCCAGAGTCTTTAGAACAAGCAGAAATGAGCCTTGAGGATCTTGAAGTGGAGCTGCACACCGCTCGTGAACAGGCAGAACACATGACAAGTTCTCCAGCCTGTCAAGTTTGTCATCAATACATCAATCCACCTGGTTTTTTCCTAGAAAATTTTGGCCCTTTTGGCGAAGCAAGAATGAAAGAAGCCATTTTAAGCCAAACTGGGCAGTTTTTACGTGAACTACCCATTAACACCGTGGTGGAAGACTTCAAAGTGGACAATCAAACTTATGATTTAAAATCGAGTCAGGAGTTTATAGACAAAGTGGCTCATTCCACTCAAGGGATGGCCTGTTTTAGCCGAAACCTACTAAAATACCAAAACCTTCGTGAGCCCACGGAAAATGATGGGTGCCAATTGTCCGAGATAGAAACTCTCGTGCGTGAAGGCAAAACGATGCAAGAAATTTTAATTCACAATGCAATCAGTGAGGACCAGTTATGGCAAAAAACAAATTGATCCACCACCATATTTTACCATTCGCTTACAGTTCATCAAGCAGAAGACTGTTTTTGAAGTCATCGGTGGGATATATCGCTCTCCCCTTTATCGCTTCACTTTTACCAAAAGTCGCTTGGGGAGCTGATGAAAACGAAGCTTTGTATCGAAGAATGGTTTTTATGATTAATCAAGATGGCTCTCATTATTTAGACTCAATTCCGCGGAATGTCGCTTATCAAAATAAAGGAAATGGCGTCATGGCTGGATCTTTAGCCAACGCCCAATTAGGTCCTATCTACAACAATGATTTCCAAAATCTCAGAAACAAATTGTCTATCATCATGGGGCTTTCGGCGCAGACCGGAGCAAACCATTCCAATTCAACACCCTTGGCAGCCTCTTTTTCAGGGTACCAAAAACAGAGCTCAGGGTTTGCTGTCAATGGGTCATTCAGTCTGAATCCTGACTCAATTGACACTATCTTATCTAACAAGATTTATAGTTCTAATCACCCAGCTCTTTTAAAATGCATACGATTTTCAGGAGGGTATAGTTATTCTCGCTATAATAAATCAGAAGTTCTCAATGGTGTACCACAGTACAGTTCAATGGGGTCAATATCTGAAGGGGCGGCCCGTAAGCTCCTAATGGATAACTCAATATTCTCTTCTTCATCGGTGCAAACATCCGGCTTTAAAGCCGCTGCCGTAGAGTTAACAGGCACTGAACTTGAAAACGAACAACGACGATATGTTCTAGAAAGAGCCTTGGCCTCTCTGAGTTTGACCAAAAAGAGTGGAAAAATCAGTGCCAATGCAAAATCCAAAATTTCAGATTACCAAGAAATGTTGGCAGCGGTTCGTGATGGAATTCCACAACTTTCAACAACTCCAGTTGAACCGGAACCGACTCTGCCAACCGAACCGGAAACACCAAACCAACCACCAGCGACTGGCGGCGAAGTTCCGACGGGTACCCCCGACCCCATTCGCAGCTGCAACAATGTTCCAACCAACAGTGACGTATACAAAGATCGTGCAAATATAATCTGTGCGGCTTTAGCTTGTGGTGCCACCCGTCTTGCTGTCACAGGGCTACCGTCTAACCATAGTTTTGCTCATGAGGCTGGGAACCCTAGTGGAAGAGACAGACAGAAGGATTTCTTGCGAAATACAGTTTTGACATCGGGTGCCTACCTTATGAGTTTGATGGATCAAATTGAAGAAGGCAATGGAACCACCTTGCTAGAAAACTCCGCGGTTTTGATGACGAGCACGATTGGTAACAGTGCCTCATCTCCACACAATGGCCATAGTATGCGAGTGATTGTTGGGGGTGGACTCAATGGAAAACTCCGCATGGGCGAGGCAATAAATTTTCAAGACACTTCCTACACTATACTTAACAATGCACAACAAAAGCACACCTCTCAAGGAGAGCGCGGTGACATCGGACTCGAACAAGTAAAGTATGCCGGACGTCCTTACAATGAACTCCTCATCACTTTTATGAGAGCTTTTGGCCTCAACCAAAGCGACTACAGCGTCAATGGTGCTAAAGGTTACGGTCAATATCACATAGAAGAAATTCCCGGTGAGCAGTACTGGTATGTCAAACACCTGCAAAAAAACAAACCCGATCATGTGCAATATAAGGTGATGGCTTATATGAAAAACCGTTTTCTACCCGGCTACAACCGTGATTCAGTTCTGTCCTACTATTATAAAGGTTAAATGAGAAAGGGGAGCCTTTCCCCTTGACTCATACAGGTCTAAAGCTGCTTGATGTCTTATGGCAAATCAAGATCTTTGGGCTCCCCACCAAAAGGAAATGTTGGAGTTTTTCTGTGAGAAGTTCTATTGGACCTCACCTTATTTTCTGGGCCCCGAACAAATTCAAACTCTCTATAAGCGGGCTTTAGAAATTGAACAGGAGGGACTTCTGGAAGATGCGGCGATCGGCAAGGGTGTTATGAAGAAAAAGTTTGAAAAAATTCGGTCTGACAAAATTCGATGGATTGACGATTTCTCTCACCCCGCCGGCCAGATTGTGCAGAATATGTACCTAGGGCTACAGAGTATTGCCAAAGAAAAACTGTTCTTACCGGCAAAAAGATTCGAATGCCATTTTGCTAAATATGAAAAGGGAGACCTTTACAAACGACACTCCGATCGACACAATCATTTGCCCGGACGCTTACTAAGCTGTGTTGTTTATTTGTCTGACCTCGCGCAAGGTGATGGAGGCGAGCTGGTTATCTATGATGAGAACTTGCACGCGATCAAAATCATTCCTGAAGCCGGGCGCATTGTTGTTTTTGAGAGTTCTCTAGAACATGAAGTCAAACCCTGCCGGCGCACACGCTGGAGTATCACGGGTTGGTTACGCGAAGACATTCACCCTGGTCTGCGTATATAATACTTATCCATTAAGTCGTTGCGACGTAAACCGCGCCAGTAGAAATACTTCCATTGACTGGATTATCAAATTTGATGGTATGGCCTTCGGCTTTCGCAAACACTTCTTGCAACTTTTCAGTGATCTTTTCTTTGACAACTCCATCGGTCCACAGAGCAAACACACCGCCTGGATGTAGATGAGTGGCAACCTCTTTTAAACCCTCTTGAGTATACAAGTGCCGATTTCCTGGGTTTAACACTAAGTCTGGGGTATGATCGATATCGAGGAGAATGGCGTGATGTTTAGATTTAGGGTGAGAGGGATCAAAGCCATGCCCTTGCGTTTTAGCAAGTTCAAAAAAGTCAGCCTGAACAAACTGACACCGTGAATCTGCATTTAGGGTGGCACCCATTGGAACCCACTCGTTCTGATGCCACTCGATCACTCTTTCAAGATAATCCACAACCAGCAGAGAACTAACATTTGGGTTCTCCAGCGCCTTTGCCGCGGTGTAGCCCAGTCCTAAACCACCGACGACGACGTCAAGATTGTCACCTTCTAGGGCCTTCAGGCCTAAAACTGCTAACTGATCTTCGGCTTCATGGAACAGGCTAGTCATCAAGAACTCATCGCCCAACTTGACCTCATAAATATCGAGGTCACCAAACTGATGCATACGTCTCCGACGAAGCTGCAAATCGCCAATAGGAGTCTCTCTAAAATCAATCTCTTCAAATTTTAAACTAATAACAGTTCCTAACCCTACTTCTTCTGTCGCTTGCGGGGCGTTGCAACCACGGACAAATAAAACTCTGTTTTTCCTTCACTCACCAGCTGATCGATCATGGAATTGACCTTGGTTAGGTGAACTTTTTCCACCGACTGTGGAACTGGACCAATCTCACAATCAAAATCCCAAAAATCGTACCCGTCTGGCAAATCACGCCGTCTCTCACGAGCAATGTATTTTTTAATCTCATGCTTAATGGCATCCACTTGCCTGGCCGGCTTTTTATTGGGCACATCAACGGAAAAAGTCTTTTTCATATCATCACCTGAACGGACTAAAAGGAAAGCACATCCTAATCGGGATTGGTTTGTAATTGAACAAAAAATAAAAGTTCAAGCACGTGCCCTCGCACTTAGACCCTAAGATGCTGTTATCACATACCTTATTCCTGCAACGAGATATTGTAATATGTTTAAATTTCATTCAAAACCCGGTGAAGCAATGCCGAAAACAAAAAACTCTTAAAGAGATTCAACAAAGTTAATCTATAATGCATTCATACATATTGATCTCGAAAAAACAGTCAGTAGCTTTACCTTACAATGGCGGCAATTGTGATCAATAATGTTATGGGGTTGATTCTCACATCTGTAGCGACTAATAGTTTTTTTTTGCTGGTATCAAAATGTATTTCAACCTTTGAGGTGAGTTCTATGAATATTCAAAAAGTAATCTTTACCAGCCTTGAGAATGAGGCGATCCGAGCTATAGAAGCCACTCCGAAAATAATCGCTGGACTGATAGTCTTTGTATTTTTTTGGATTCTTGCTCGCTTTATGGTACGAGCCACTCGACGCTTTATCAGGTTGCACCCCAACCTAGAGCAAAATAGTCCTTTTGTAATCTCCGTTGTCCACTGGGTGACATTATTTGTCGGTTTTTCGATTACTCTTCATGTCGTTGGCTTAGGTAGCCTCGCTAATAAAGTTCTTGCTGGAGGCGGTATTCTAGCAGTGGCTCTAGGCTTCGCTTTTAAAGAGATTGGTGAGAACCTGATCGCTGGCTTCATGTTAATGATTAATCGACCATTCAATTTAAAGGACTTAATTCGATCTGGAGAACATGAAGGCGTGGTAACCAATATCAATTTACGTCATACTCATATCCGATCCATCGATGGTAGAGATATTTTCATACCAAGCTCTCAAATTTTCAAAGAAACATTAATCAATTACACATTCGATGGATTAATGCGAAGCACGTTTAGTATTGGCGTCGATTACAAGGAAGACCTTTTAGGAGTCATCCAACAAATACAATCAGAACTGGAAAAAATAGATGGCGTACTCAAAAAACCAGCTCCAAGCATCTTAATCGCCGCTTTTTCTGACGCATGGATCACCCTCAATGTTCATTTTTGGGTCGACACATTTAATAAGAAAATTGACATTCTTGAGACCAAAAATCAATTAATGTTGAACGTAAAAGAAGCTCTTCTACGTCGCAACGTTACCCTCAGCTGCGACACCTCAAGTAACCTGAATGTATACTTAGAAAAAGGTGACTAGTCCTCTTACCATTTTTTTCACTAAAGTCTTCTCGTAGAGTTTAGAAGTACGTTCTCAAAAATCTCTCCATCAAAGACAGAACAGTAAAGAGAGTGATTATAAGTTTTGAAACCACATTCAGTCCCATAGGTCTCTACCTCGAAAACCTCTTCATCACCTTCGAACTGTGTCATCTTTAATGTGCTCTCGGCATTTAAAAGAGAAACCTCGAGTTTCATTTTGGAGTATAGGGTTGATTCAAAATCAACATTGAAGATTTTGGGATGTTTTGTCTGAGGTAAATAATGAGAGCGCATTTCGTTTTCGTAGTCCCAACAATCAACACGCACAAAATTTTCACCGTTGACTTTAAAAACGGGTACTACCGGCTTGTCACTGTAAGATTGTCCGAATAGTAAAACTGAAAAAAGAATTGAAAAAATCATGCTGCCACTCCCTTGTTGCAATGATCCTAGACTTTGGCAAAGGGTTTGCTTTCCCTCTGACTCGTCTCCATGCCTTAAAAAGAAAGCAAAACCGGTGCCAAATTAAGCAAAGTTGGTTCGATTTGAAACAGGACTTTCGATTGAGTATGAGTTGATTTGTCTCTTCTCTACAATGCCAAAAAGTCTCATTTTGCAAATCTCTCATGAAAAATTAAACCAAAACATCAATGATACCGACTAATAGGCAGGTCAATTTCGAATGTTTTCACAGGAGAAAAAATGAAATATTTTTCTATGTTTTATAAAATCCTAATTGTCTTATTTCTTGTCTCTTGTACAGAAGCCGACAACACCGATGGATCTGTTGAATCATCAACAGCACCTGACCTGGCCACTTACCTTGAAGAAAACCCCAATTTAAAAAGCAGTCTAAAGATCGAACAAACTTACCCCACAGCCAGCTACTACTATTCGGGAAGTCCGGTAGAACTCTCCTATGATGATTGGAGTGACTCTGACAAAGAGGCTCTCAACACTGCCTTTCGACGTTCATGGTATTATATTTACGATGCCTATGACCCTAATTATACTGGAACTGCTGACTTTACCATGCCATTGGCATGTACCAACTGTGCCGCGGATCTCGCGTCCAACCCAGCTTCCACACCCTTGCACCGAATTTCCGAAGCCTCTGGTAAAAGTGTTTACATGGCTTACGCCGCCCAATCTCTCGCCCTTGAAATTGGCGAAGGGTTGTCTTGGTCAGTCGCAACCGCTTCAACCAATGAGCTGCACCACTATTTTAATACACGATCGCTGATGCATCGGCTGGGTTATGAATCGACTGATTTTTTTATTGGAAACTGGAGTGTTGAAGCCAGTGTTCCAGAGAAATACTTGGGCCACGGAAGTCCCGCAACACCCATTTATATCTACAGCTTCTTTACTAGCAATGACATCATTGCCAACACACATGAACAAACCATTTACAATCTTGCGGAATGGTTTCGTAACAATGCTGTTCATTTCTATTTTGGATATGAAATGCAAAACATGGTCGACCATTGGCAATTCCCAGGACAAGTCCCCGCATCGCGACTAATCGCTGGAACAGTACGAGACGGAGAATCTGAGAGTCGGCACTGGACAGCCGGATGTCATGGAACCGCCTCATTTTTTATGACCGCCTTAAAAGCCATCAATATTCCCGTAGAAATTCACAAGGTCTGTGGCCATGCTGTCATGTATTTTCCGAGCGTTGGATTGTACATGGATCACGGAGACAACCCATACAACGCAAATGTGAGAACCCAACCTACCAAGCCCGTCTCTGGTATTTTTATAGACGAATCAACCTTCACCAGTCGATTTGGATCAAACGCTCACCTCACTCCCAGCTCTGATGGCAATTGTGCAAATATAGGAAAAGCCGCCCAAGATTTTTAATTTTTGGGAGAATCGGACGAATTTATCTGAACTGAAAAGAATTGAGCAAGAATAGCCCCATTCAACACTAAGCTAACTGACTGTAATGACAGGTTAAATTGCCCCCCCTGTCTTGTTTAGATGTTTGTGGACCTTGGCGTAAAATCAAGGTACTAGATTGTTTTACAGATTCCCCGCGATCGATTGGTGCACCAATGACCCCACTGACTTTTTCGAACTTAAATCTAGAGGCTCCCATTCAAGAGGCCCTTAAAGAAATCGGATACGAAACACCCACTCCAATTCAAGAAGAGACCATACCTCTTGTTTTGAAAGGGCACGATGTTCTTGGTATCGCTCAAACTGGCACAGGAAAGACAGCCGCTTTTTGCCTACCGATCATCAATCATTTGTATAAAAAAAGTATTCGTCCCAAACCCAAATGCCCGCGCACTTTGATATTGACGCCCACGCGAGAGCTGGCCATTCAGATTCACCAAAACCTTCTCTCGTATGGTCAAAAAACCAAACAAAAATATTCGGTCATCTTCGGCGGAGTTAAACAGGGAAAGCAAGTTAACGAATTGAAAAGAGGGACCGACGTCTTAGTCGCCACACCAGGACGCCTTTTAGACCTGATTGGACAAGGTCTTTTAAGCCTCGATCAAGTGGAAGTCTTTGTCTTAGACGAGGCCGATCGAATGCTGGATATGGGTTTTATGCGTGATATTAAAAAAATATTGCCCATGCTCCCGAAGAAACGACACAACCTCTTTTTCTCGGCAACGATGCCCCCAGAAATTCAAAAGCTGGCCAACAATATTTTAAATTCACCCAAAACTGTTGAGGTAACACCACCCGCAACGACAGTTAAACGCATCAAACAATCAGTTATGTATGTGGACAAGAAAGACAAACCCAATCTCCTCATCCACTTGCTTAAAGACAAAAAGAAACAAAAAACTTTAGTGTTTGTTGAAATGAAGTATCTGGCCAATCGAATCACAGAAAAGCTTGAAAAGAATGGTGTACCGGCCGTTGCAATTCATGGAAACAAATCACAAAATGCACGGCAGTTAGCCATAAAAAACTTTGCAGAAAACAAGGTTGGTGTTTTAGTAGCTACGGATATCGCATCACGAGGGATTGATATCGATGGGATCACCCACGTTATCAATTACGAACTTTCTAACATTGCCGAAAGTTATGTCCATAGAATTGGTCGAACGGCACGCGCCGGTGCTGAAGGCGCAGCTATTACCCTAGTCACCGCCGATGAGAAGTCTTACTTGGCCAATGTAGAAAAAACTACAGACCAAACAATCCCCGTCGACACGGACCATCCCTATCATTCGGCCGAAGCACAAAATGCAGCCATTGTTAAAGTTGGTAAAGCCAAACGAAAACTTGAAAATGAACGGAAGAAAGAGGGCCGCAAACCTTTACGCAAAAATTCAAAAGCCAGTTCAAAAAAGACCTCAGGAAAGAAAAAGAAGACCAAGTCTTTTGGGAAAAAGAAAAGCTCTTTTAAGTCTTCAGGGAAAAGCTTTAAGAAAAAAGGTGGAAATAAAAAAGCCAATCGAAGCAAAAGATCCAGATAACTACTTTTTGATACGTGGGTCGACAGGAACTCCTAAGCCATCCCAAACCAGTTTTTTATAAGCTTTTCCTTCTCCCACCTTTTTGGATCTAATCTCAACATCAACAATCGTATCAAAGCCTTTTTCAACGGCCAAAATAGCAAGTCTCATCAGAGTTTCATTTCGATCTTCGCAGTCTAAAACCTTGACCGGATCAACAATACGCTTAATACGTCGAGTCTCTTTGCTCTGAATCTTGCTAAACACACTGACTTTTTTTGCCTTTTCCACAAGCTCTAGATAATCACTGACCTGTTCAGAAATCCCTTGGTTGTAACAGTTCAAACAAAATGTTTTATTTTTTAGTTCTTCCGGCAAAAGAGCGATCAGCTCCAAAAGGTCCTCATCAATAAACTCCACACACTTTTTGCAGCTGGCTTCTCCGCAAGAATCACAGCGCAATGCTGTTTTATTTTTATGACAAAGTACACAGGTTGAAAGTTCCATAGGGCACAAGTAGTACCCCGCCAACAATTTTACAAGCAAGAGCTTTTGACAATTTTACCAAAACTTAGACGAGTTTACATCTTACTATCATTTATTTGAACTCAGTTCCAGATTGGCATCTGATTTATAAGAATGCCTCCCGAGGATTGGAAAAAACGAAACAATTAAAGGCAAAAAAAGTAAAGTTAAAATCGTGGCGACCAAAAGACCCCAGCCTAGAACTAAAGCAATGGGCTGCACGAAAGTATCTACCCCACCAAGTCCATAAATAGTTGGCAATAATCCAATTAAGGTGGATATCGTTGTCATAACGATCGGTCGTAGACGGTTGATCCCGGCCTTGATAATAGCATCCTGAAAAGAATCTCCTGAAGCTACGGCTTCCTGAATGAATTTTAAATAGAGTATGGCCACATTAACAACCACTCCACTCAATCCAACAATGCCGATAACTCCCATTAAAGTGAGCATCTTGCCATGGATTAGAAGGGCCCAGATTACACCTGCAAGTCCCATAGGAACAGTCGTTAGCACTAGGAAGGGGTAGATCATCGAATTAAAGGTTAAACTGATAACTATGAAAATAAGAAACAGGGCCAAAATATAAAGGCGGGATGTGTCCTTAACCGCGCTGATTCGATCTTTCTCTCCTCCGTCGGTTTGAATGCGAACAGATTGATATTTCTCCTGAAGTTTTTGTATAATCGGTTTAATTTTCTGGTTAGCCTCTGCACCAGTAATAAGTTTTTCATCAACCTCTCCGAACAGTGTGATAGTCTTTAACCCATTGAATCTTTGAATAGAGGAAGGCTCTTTTTCTTCAATAATTTTAACGAAATTTCTCAATGGCACCGCCTGACCATTAGAATTTCTTACTCTTAGGTTTAAAACATCTTCTTTATTAAAATTTTCGCCTTTTTCAACAGCAACCAACAATTCAACAATGTCATTGTTTTTTAAAAGCTCGCTCACTTTCTTTCCGGATGAAGAGGAGAATACTGTATTTGAAATTATCAAAGGTGAAATGCCTTGTGATATCGCAAGCTCGTTATCAACAACGATTTGGTACTTAATACTGTTTCCATCCAAGTCAGTCTCAAGAGAATGAACACCTTTCATCAACGCGAATTCTTTTTTTAGCGCCTCTACGACTTCCTGGCTGACTTCCATATTACGTGCTGTCACTTGCAGCTGAATCGGTTTCCCAACGGGTGGTCCCGGCCGATCAATCGTCATAGATATCTTAATTTTTCTTTCTTTAGCAAACTCCGTCGAGATTTTCTTGATTTGTGACAAAATCTCCTTTTCTCTATAGATAAAGTTAGGGTCGGTAACAAATCCTATGTCTAGCATCGCCAGATGGGCTCCATTTTGTCGACTTCCCGCATTGCCTCCCGTTGTTACCTGACCAAGGGTTGAGTAAATATTGTCAAAATTATTCTCAGAGAGAGGCATTAAACGCCTGGTCAAGTCTCTCATAATTTCTCGGGTGTTCTCAATAGGTGTATTTGTCTCTGATTCAACTCTGAGACTTAGCCCATCAAGACCCTCACTCGGGAAAAGACTAAATTTTTCAAAAATCTTTACACCTTGAAATGTCGAAACACTTATAAAGACCACAAATCCAGTAAGGAGCCACTTTCTTTTACGAAGACTCCAACATATGTAACTCTCATAACATGACTCAACTCGACCAAAGAAACCTTTTTTCTTCCCCTTCTTTTTGGGTTTCATAAGTTCGTCTGCATGAATTGGAAGTATAAAAATAGCCTCAAATAAAGAAATACTCAATAGAGAGATTACTGTGATAGGAATCACTCTCATAAATTGGCCAATAATGTCTCCCATAAAAATAATTGGGAAGAAAGCGAAGACTGTTGTTAGTACAGAAGCAAGAACGGGAAGCGCGATTTGTCGAACACCCCTAATTGCAGCCTCTCTAGAACTGAATCCTTGCTCAATATTTGAGTAAATATTCTCACAAACAACAATGGCATCATCAACCAGCATACCTAGGACAATGATGATACCAACCACAACCAAAGAATTTAAAGTTTGACCTAACAGATAAAGAACAACAAAGCCACCAAGAATGGCTATTGGAATACCAATAGAGGTGACTACAGCAGATCGCCAATCAAGGAAAATCAAAAGAACAATAATCACCAAAATAAGTCCTGACCAAGCATTGGACGTCACTATCTTTAGCTTATTTCGGATTCTAATTGATTCATCTTTGTATATAGAAATATTCAGATCTTTTGTTAAACGCTTCCTATAAGTTTCAATGGCTTGATTCAAATTATCGACAGTCTTTATAGAGTCAAAAAAAGGTTTTTTAACAATAGTAAATAGTACTGCCGCGTGCTCTTCGTATAATGAGCCAGATTGTATCGACTCTAAATCAAAACTTATATCGGCAATATCTCTCAATCTTACTTTGTTTCCAACATCATTACTGCGAACCACGAAATCACCAACCACATCGATTTCGTCTAAGTTCTTTCCAATAGTAATGTTGACTACATTTTTACTGTTTTCTAGTAAGCCACCAGGTTTCTGTTTAATCCAAGAAGACAGATCGCTGATAACTTCTCCCACCGTAATATCAAAGGACTCCAGCTTTTCTGGAATTAGTCGAATTTGTAGCTGTAGGTCTCCGATTCCAGTATAACTTACACTCTGAACTCCACTCTGAAGCATCAGATAATCTTTAAGTTTCTCCGTCTCCAATTTAAAACTCTCAGGAGAAAGGCTTCCATACAGGGCTATATTAAGAACAGGTTTGTTAATCGCCTTAGCTTCAGTAATCACTGGGTCATCGACATCAACCGGCAGATCCCTAACTTCAGATATTTTTCTTCTCAACTCATCAATTATCTCAGAAGGGTCGGGGTAAGAATCGTCAATTCGAATCGAAATCGAGCCAGCGCCAACATAGGACACAGACCTATAATCTTCAATTCCATCCACTTCGGCAATTTTCTCTTCGATGGGATCAATAACCAATTCTTCTACATCGGAAGGAGAGGCACCTGTATAAACGACAGAGACATTAACTCTATTGAAGTCGACGTTTGGCCGAGCCTCTCTTTGCATTGTTAGGAAGATCCAGGTCCCAAGTACAATGATAATGAGAGAAAGATAGTGAACCGCGAGAGTATTCTTGAATAGTAACCGAAAGAGCATCTTAAATTCCCGCTATAAATTTATGGAAGTATCGACTGTAATCTAAAAACTGAATTATTTTATCAACTGTTTCTCTTCGAAACTGTGAAAGCTCTTTTTGGCTCTCAAGCATACTTTTTTGGTACTCTACAAGCTCGAAGTAATCAATTTTCCCGTTTTTGAAGTCTTTTTGAGCCTCTTTAAGAATTCTTTGAGACAGCTTAACTTTCTCCGAAAATTTAATTTGAGTATCTAAATCCCTAGCAATGTTAAGGCTGACCGTCTTGTAGTCCGATTGAATCATTGATTGAGTTAATTCTTTTTTCTTTTTTATTGCCTCTAGAGCATATGAGTTAGCAACAGTTTCATTTTTAACTTTTCTATTAACAATAGGAAGATCGATTCTCATACTCACTTTTGCGTAAGGAAATTCAAGATTTGACACGTCTTGATTTGCTGGAGTCAAAGTATTATCAAGTCCCGTTGAACCAACACTAACACCAAGGCTTAATGGAATCTGATTTTGAGCTTCCAGCTCCCTTTGCTTAAACTCAAGAGCCTTTTGTTTTCTATCAAGAACAACAATTTCATCACTCTGTTCAATATCAGATGGCTCTTTTTTGTAATGACTGACTTGATTTTCAATATTTAAAAACAAAGCATTGAGTTTTTCGATATATCCATCGATTGGGGAATAATACTGGGCTCGATAAGCGGACTCTAGCTCAAGAAGATTAGACTTGTACTGAGAAATCGAAATCTCACAAGACTTGAGCTCTTTTTCCCCTAGAAGGTAGTCTCTCTTAGAAATTATTTTTTTTGCTCTCTTCTGCGCAAGAATTTTAAAATGAGAATTGACACTCTCACACAAAGATTTTTGAATTCGAAACTCCTCTCGACTAATGTACACATCAATAAAATCTTTGATTAAAGTTTTAAGAAAGGCCTTCTTGTCAATTTGGTTTTGAAACATCAGTGTCTTGTTCTCTTCTTGAACTGAAGAAAACATATGGCCATACCGATTTCCAAAAAGGTCTTGGAATAAATTGGTTTCAATCGAAAAATCAAGCGTTGGCGCTATAAAGCTATTGGTCGCACCATTGTAAAAAATATTTTCTCGATCAAGAACTTTATAACTCAGTGAAGTTGTAAAACCACTTAGCCAAAGTTTACTAAATTCTAGTCCGTAATCTAGAAAGTTAGCTTCTCGAGTTGAAAAGGGTGATGTTTCGGGTGACTCTTGATCTGTATAATTGGCTTCGACATAGCCATTTAAATCTAAAACTGAAAGTTCAGTCTCATTTAAAAACCGCTCAGACTCTGACTCTTTATCAATAATATTAAATTGGGGAGAGTTTTGGATCACATCCACAATAATCTTATCTAAGAGATAGGTCTCCTCGGCCTTTAACTGTGTAGATAAAAACAAAACTGCAGAAAAAGTTAGTAATATTAAGGGCTTGAGGCTAACTGTCATTGGCTCCGAATCCTAGTTGTTTTTTTATAGACGACAAAGGCTACCGTTTTGTTCCAAACAAAATATTTTTTTTCTCTTTAATTGTAAATAAATCATCTTTTTCACGCAGCAAAAAGAGACAGAAAATAGCTGCCAGCATTGGCCATGCTGCAAAGAAGAGCAAGTTTTTCGGCCCCCATGGATCGAGGTACATAGCATAAGAGCTTAATGTTGAAACAAGATGCATAACTAATATTGCTCCATAAGTGTACTTTCTTTTATAACCAACAAGAAATCCAATCACTATGAAAAGTTGAATGCTTCCCAATCCGTAGGAGAGGGCTTCCGATAGTCCGTCAATTTTGTAGTAGTAGGAAAAAACTTTTGATGCATGGTTTGGATTAATAAATTTGTCTATCGTCCACATAAACATCACCACAAAGACTCCAAGGCGCAGGGATAAAAGACTGAGGGATAATTTTTTGTTAAAATTCATTTTACTCTCCTTATTTTCAAATTTTGATATCCAGATCTCTTAGAGTCGAGTTTGCCAAGTTCCTAAGAAACTCTTTTGATTTCCCAACTTTTCCTAGTTCTTCGATCGTAAAAGCGAGGGCAAATAAACGCTCTGCCATTTTTTGGGGTACAATCTCTTCCGAAAACTCACGTTGCTCGACTCCCGATTGAACCGCCGTTTTAAAATTTACTTCTACACTTTTAAGTAATCGTTGAATATTTGCCTCTCCAGAGCTGGAACCCAGGTGACTCATTTCCAATCCTGAATTCATGAGGAAGCAACCTAGGCGCTTTCTCTTAGCGGGATGATTTATTTTCTTTTCAAAAAACTGCCTAATGTAGGTTTTTGCATTTAGAGAGCTCAAAGAATAATGATTTGCCATACGTTCGGCATAACGTGTAAGGCACAGTGAGAATAAGTTTTCCTTTGACTTGAAGGAAGAGTATAAGCTGCCTTTGTGGAGACCTGTGGCCTCAGTGAGACTCGAAAGGCTCGATCTTTCAAAACCGTTTTCCCAGAACACTTCTAAGGCGCGATCTAAAACTTGAGTTTCTTCAAATTTCTTTTTTCTTCCCATATGTTAGTATTGTACCTATTTTTGACCGATTGGTCAAAAATAATGTATTTCAATCAAAACAGCTATTTACATCCCTTAACCCCTTAGTGAGAGACATTGAACTCAGCTAAACCAGTCAGTTTAAACTGTAAAACCTTAAGCGAGTTCCCGTTGGTTGGCTTATATCACCTCATTTTTAAGCGCTTGTGGCTTACATCAATTCAGTGGATTTTTTCACAAGCTTTTCATAATTGCTTTTGTCCACCTTATAGACCCAAACCCCTTTTTCTAGATTGAATTGGTCGGCCTTCTGGCGGGCATCGATCATATCACCCACCTTTGCGAGCTCAGTGACCCCAGCACTCTGATCAATAGTCACTTGATTTGGAACCTCTGAGGCCAGAGCAGAAGCCTTGACAAAATATTCGCCATTTTTCTCACCCAGCTTGAGATCATAAGTTAACTTGTTGCTAAGTTTGATTTGTAAAGACTTATTAAAATCGATAGATCGCACCTCTTCTTCATCATGCTTAAAGAACTCCTCAAAGCGAGTGTTACCAATGCCTGCAACATAGCTCTCTATCTTATCTTTCTTTACTTCTTTTTGAGGCTGCACAAGGTTAAACTCTTTATCCTTTCTCTCAATCTCAAGAGACTCGCTGGCCCGAACAAGAATCTTTTCAATTTTGTCTTTTTCAACATCCAGAAGAATTCGATTGATAAAATCCTTATAAGAAGAATCGATCCAAAGAGATCCGTCACTCAAATAGACATCATTGCTGCCTTCTTTGATTAAATAATGTCCTTTGTTTTTAAGTTTTTTGCCCACAAAAAAGGACTGAGTTTTCTTGCCCTCAGTATCATAGATTTCTATCTGATACTTTTTTGAGTCTCCAGTAAGCTGATAGTCCTTTAGCTGTTCTTCAGAATAGCCTGAACCAATCTTCTCTTTTATTTGAATACTGGCTATCTGATAAATAAGATCGTTCACCTTTGAAGTCTCAGCCGGATAAGATTTATGATTGTTTAGAGTAAATTGATCTTGGTCTCGAGTTAATTCGATTTCTTTGTCTTTTTCAAACTTCAAAGAAATACGATAAACATTTTTTAGGTCTAGCCCTTTTATAAAGTAGCTCCCTGAGACCAAGCTCGAACTACGATAATTCTCATTAAAATGGACAGCTAATGAAACAACAAATAGAACTAATGTCAAAATAGATAGATATTTAGTGCTCATGCTTTACCTCCTGAAGTTGCCATTGTTCCAACTTTATTTTCTTCGTGAGTAGAAAGCTCATTTGCGACAAGGGACCGCCGACGCTTTTTTGAATACCAGAAACTAAAGATAATCACTAGAAAGGGAACAAATAAAGTATTGAGGTATTGCAAGACTTTACCCAGAGACTCTACTTTTTCTCTTCCTTCCCGCTTGGCCTCACGCAACTCCTTTTTTAAAAGTGCTATTTTCTTTGCTAGCTCCTTTTTCTTCTTTAGTCCCTCATTTTGCAAAATGGCGATATTTCCGCTATTTGCCTTTTTACCGAGTTCGTTAAGTTCAGTCTGGAACTTCGAAATACTTACATTGATCTGATTCACTTTATTTGCAGTTTTCTTCTCTGCTTCAAACTCAATCCTCTCAATCACATCAAAAGAACGATTGATACTACCTTTTGAGCGAATACTCATTAGATCGGTGTCTCCAGAGACGGCTTCAACAGAGTTTAAAAATAGAGTGCTATTATTGTTAGCAAGAGCTAATCCCAAAAATGAGTTTTTGAAAGCAAACTGATCAGCAAGAAAATCCACGTCGGGGAAAACAACAATGGATGACTCTTTCTCCGCCTGTTTGATGACTGCTAGCTTCTTTTCGTCCTTATTCTTAG
>CBDUOS010000009.1:0-39196 GCA_965368905.1 uncultured Bdellovibrionales bacterium
GGTAATGCTTCACTTGATCTGGCCGCCGACAGTTGGGTTCGAGTGCAACACACCTGTGGGGCCGGAAGTGCATCCACAGTAGGTCCCACTGAACTTGGAATTCCTGTTCCAAACTACGCCAGCCCGACTGTCTTGACCCGCCTGAGCTGCGTTCGAAAACGATAGTTTTTTCAAAGCATCTCACCCTTTCAATACAGACATAGGCGGCGCAAAACGGAGTGATCATCACTCTGCCTCCGTTCTGTTTTTAAGACTATTTAGTAAGTTTGGAAGTTAATATAATTAATCTGAAGAGCTGTACGAAAAACGCCCCTTATCTCAGCGCCAAAATTAATTCCTGTAACTTCATAGTTTCTCCAATTGAAATCCTCAATATCACACCAAGCACTTGGAATTCCCCAGTCATCGTAATTTACATTACAAGAAGCTACCGCATCTTTCAATTCTGAATCAAATCGTGGAATATCATTGACCTTAATGGAAAGGAGCTTACCCTCAGCAAACTTTCTCATTTTGACTTCCGGTGAACTTCCGCCTGTCTCAACTCCCAAATCATATCCTTCTTTTCCAAGACGATACATATATTGACCTGTTCCTATATCTGGCTTTTCCAGAATACTCGACTCCATCACAACTTCGGCAGTTAAATTTTGGCACATCTTATTTTCAGATTGAATTTGCTCACTCAAGCAAAGCTCCTCTGGTTTAATAATAGGTATAGAAATAGCGATTTTATCGTGTGTTTTTGTTTTCCACGAATTCGACCTTGCATCAAAATAATCAATGGGGTTCTTTCTTACTTTTTGGATTTGTAAACGCATATTTAAATGGTTATTATAGGCATCTAAACCGGTCTCTTCTAATGCCGAATTAAAATCACTTTGGTCTTTGTGATCAAGAAGTCGAACGTTCGTACTGAATAAAAATCCTTTTTTTAAACTCAGTGGATTTTCAAAACTTTGACCCATACCAAAATGATTCCATTTACAATATTGTGAAGGCACTGACGTATTGTATGTTTGTTCACTAACAGTACAAGGCGCCCCTCCTGTTATTTCCTCAGACATACCGTTACTATCTCTAATTAAAGCATCTAGGAGAATATCCGCTTTTTGAGATGTCGATTTTGCATTCTTTAGTTTAGTCTTGAGATCATTAAAATTTGCATTCCCAAAAAGTTCTTTATATGTATTGTATGTTAAAATAAAATTACCAAATAGATCTTTGTTATTACCTTTATTGAGAATATAGGCATGTGTCTGCGTATTATGAATTTCTAATTTTTCAATATCGGATTTCTTTGCTGATTCGTTCGTGCCTGCCAAGCTAAGAGCTCTTTCTAGAGGTATTTTAATATGATTGGGCTGATCAGACACTTTACTAAGTTTCGTTGCTTGCTGGTATCTGTAGTAACCATCTGTATACTGAGAATCATTTTTCTTATTAGACTTTGCCAACAAATGATAGGAGCTCCAATGATTACCGATCTTCCAATACATATTAAAATTAGAACCATTTCCTATATATGAAAAAAGATCAGCTTGCTTAAACCCTTCCGGTGATCTCCCTTGTAAATAGTCGACATAAGGATGCTGTAATAAAAGACTATTCTGAAAAGCACCATCACAAATAGAACTATTGGGGCAATTATTCGCCTTAGTCTTTAAAGTTTCTCCGGCTAAAAGTAAGCTTGAGTATAAAAGAATTAATAAGAATACAATAGGTCTAATAAATACCTGATTCACCATGATTTCCCCCTGTTTACTTGCTCGCTTGATATCAATATCAATATCAATTAATACAAAAACGCTCCTGTGATTAAAAAGTTTCGAAAAAACATTATCAATTTCCATTGCAGAAACAAACATTCAATAGTTACCTCTACCTTAGAACTGAAACATCTGTAATCACATATACAAACAGAAATAGTCATAAAGCTCATACAATCAAAATAAATTTTAGTCTCCATCACAGGACATGTTTCAAAATGAGAAATAATGGTTCTTCACGAATGAGGATGGCAATTTTCAAACTCAAGGACTCGCGCCAAAGGTTATTCTACGAGGTCTTAGCCACAGCCTAGATACTGTCTTGACTCGCCTAACCTTTAGTAGAACTAGAACTAGATCAAAGTCGTCTCAATATGAAACGCATTTACTCCGATTAATGGATTGTAAAGGAGTGCGAAATGTTAACAAGATGGACAGCATTTTTGGTTCTTATACTTATGGTTTTTGTGTCCTGTTCAACGATGTCGTTGACAATCAAATCCGATCCAGAAAAGGCAACGGTTTATATAAGAGAAGGTAAACTGCTAAAGAAAGTGGGCGAGACCCCGATTCGGGTGACTGCGCGGGAGCTTGGTGGAGCAGCTCCGTTTAACCTTGTGATCCGTAAGGAAGGTTTCCAAACAGAGCAGTTGCTTGTTGAGGAGAGAACTCTAGCGGCTGATGCCCAGATCTACGCCTCATTAAAAAGAGCAACAGAAGATTCAGGAAGAGGAGTCGCGTCTCTCAAACATTCATCTGGAGACTTACAGAGGTCCATTGCCAGCATTCAAGCCAAATTGATCCAAAACAACTATCAAGAGGCTGAATTGCAAGCAAAAGGCTTTGTCAATACCAATCCCTACTCAGCAGTGGGATGGACCCTGCTTGGAAATGCCTATGTTTTACAAAATAAGAATCAGTTGGCATTGGAGGCCTATCAAAAGGCCAATACGTTTGATCCAGACAATCCAGACACCGTAAAAATGATTGAGTTTCTTGGAAACATCCCAGAGAGAAGGGGGCGGTAATGTATAACTTGCTCGGTTTTGCCCTTGCGGTTTTTCTAATAAAAACAGCTCTCTTTTCTTTGAATGTGAGTTCTACATTTTACTTTGATGAAGTTGCAGCGCTGATCGTATTTGGTGGGACTCTAGCAACGGCCATTGTAACTTTTCCCCCTAAGTTTCTAATCAAGCTTTTTGGTGCCCCCATACAGATGCTGAAGACGCGTTCCCCTCAGCACTTGTATAACACAGAACTGCTCATTCAAGCATCAACCCAAGCGGGAGCCCGTCAGGCTTTCTTGAAAAAGATCTTGAATGATAAAAAGGCCGATGGCTTTTTGAAAGAAGGAATTGAGCTTTTGCTACTGGGATTATCTCGAGAAGATTTTAAAAATATTGTGACTGAGAGAATATACCGCGCCCGTCAACGAGATGAGGAAGTGGTTGGCCTTTTTCGAAAACTGGCCAAGTACCCCCCGGCCTTTGGATTGGTCGGCACAGTATTGGGCCTAATCAGCTTGATGCGTTCTATCGGGACCGGCTCTGACGCATCCCAAATTGGTATGAACATGGCCATAGCCCTGACTGCGACTCTTTATGGTCTCGCTTTTTCAAATTTTGTTTTAGCGCCAATTGCTGAAAATTTTCAGAAAACGGCTGATGACAAGAAATTCTTTCGTGAACAGATTTTTGAAGGCCTCATCATGCTTCGTGACGAGTTGGAACCTCTCGCTGTGCAAGAAATGTTGAACTCCTATCTCGACCCCAAAAGCAGACTTGACGTTTTAGGAGTCCGAGGAGTGGAGGCCTCGTAAGTGGAACAAAACAAGCTAAAATCCCGATTTCAGACCGAGGAAGTGGAAAATGGCTGGGCCATTAGCTACGGTGATATGATCACTTTGCTGCTGGGATTCTTCGTTATCTTCTTCAACATCAAATCTGATGTGGTCAATATTCGATTGTTAAAAAAAGACCTCGATCAATATTTTGATAGACCTCAAAAAGAGAAAAAAGAAGGTATGCATAGGTTGATTGATTCCACCGCTAGCAACCAGACAGTTCCTCTGATAACTTCGGATGTGGCAAACAAGCTACAAATTAAATCGAACATTGAAGGCGAGAAGATTCTTATTGAGTTCCCTGGAGTTAGCTTTTTCGATTCTGGATCGATCTCTCTGACCGAGCCAGGCAAACAAGTGCTGAGTCATTTCGCAAAAGCTCTCGATGGAAACTTAGGTCTCTTTCGTCTGATCGTGCGAGGTTATACGGATCATCATCCATTGCGAAGTGCCGCAAGTGTTAAAGACAATTTGGAATTATCGGCATTTCGCTCGATATCGGCCATCAGGTTTTTAGCCGAGCAAGGAATCATGTTGGAGAAAATGCGAATCGCTGGATATGGCGAGTCAGATAAAAGTAGGCAAGATCTTGATAAATCTGGCAGTGCTGAGCAGAGAAAGATTGTCATTGTCATTGAACCTCTTGATCACACCGAACGTTTGCCTGATCCAAATGGTGGGTATTATAAAACCGGAGACAAAGCGATTGAGGAAGTCGCTGCTAATGTCAATGGAATGCAAAAACGGGGTATTCAGTCTACAGATCCTCTGGGGTTGGGAATAGACAGTTTGTTAGTCGGAGAGCTTGATCTTGCAGAAGAAGTGAAAAAATTTAGATACTGGGCTAATGATGAAATTGAACGACTTGAGTGGTACCAGAAGTTTGTCGATTTTTTGGTTTGGCAGAGTTTAAGATTACAAGGCTACTCTAAAAGTGAGATTAAAAGTCTTTTACAAAAAAATGAAACAAAAGGGGAAAAGTTATGAAGCAATTCGCTTTACTTTTCATGTTATTTTTCTTTGTGTCGCAGTCAAATGCATCGAGGGTTCTTGAGATTGAGGACTACTATTCTAAGAAAACGTCAGACTTTATTAAGTTACGTTTTCCAAGAACAGCCTTTTCTGTTTATGTTGAAGTTGAAACAGGCGACGGCGTGCAGAAGCGAAAGCTGTCTGGAGTTGAGTCTCAGGTGAATCTTCCATACCTTGACGGGGTTGCTTCTGATGGGATCGGTTTTTGGGACCGTAAAGACATTTCTTTGGGAACTCTAATTTCTTACGTGAAGAGAGTTTCGATTAATGTTGATATTGATCAAGACTTTAGTGTACCAGAGATGGATCTGTTTAAAATTGAGCTTTACAAGCATTTAAAGCTTTCAGAGAAGTTTGATCGTATTGAAGTGAAAGAAAAACAATGGGCTGGACAAGGGTACTGGGCTCTGTTACGTCCCTATTCTTTTTTACTCTTTGGTTTTCTAGTTCTCGCCGTTTTATCATTGTTCTTTATTTTTCACTCAGGAGTTAATCGTCTTGTGAGAGGATTAGCTCAACCTCTTAGCGAACTTGGAAGGTCTGCAGAAAATGTCGC
This sequence comes from uncultured Bdellovibrionales bacterium, assembly GCA_965368905.1. Classification (GTDB taxonomy): domain Bacteria; phylum Bdellovibrionota; class Bdellovibrionia; order Bdellovibrionales; family JAGQZY01; genus JAGQZY01. The sequence goes on from CBDUOS010000009.1 coordinate 5,201, forward strand.
CAATAGCGCTGGTATGGTCGATTTCAATTCGAGCAAAATGAGCCTTAATATGGGGTGGGCGGATGAACAGGTTTCTTTACAAAACTATGAGAAAGCAAAAACCGACATCCAGAACTTGATTCCTTTTTTGACGGAAGCATCTGCCGAGCTGATGGCTAAGCTCGAAGAGCTGGGAGAGAGTGATCCGGGCGCTTTAGGGGCCATTTTTCAGGATATCCCGATTGACGTATTGAAAAAAATAGTGATTTGGGCAAAGGGCGATTGGTGGAGGCAAGCTTTAACTGAAGTTGCACCACTCTCGCAAAAATCCCTGTTGTTTTTAAATGAAATTAATCAGGTCAGAATTCGACAAGCCCTTTCTGAAGAGGTGTTGGATAAAACGACAGAAGACCTCAAGAAGGTCCTCAATCGTTTAGAGGTTAAGGACTTCGGAAAGTTGTTGCAAGGTAAGTCTTTCCAGGACTCTAAGCCATTTTTACAGTTGTTATCACAAAAATCTATGATTGAGGTAGGAAAATACCTCTATCCGGGAGACTGGGCCGAACTGTTGAGAGAATCACATAATGGTAACATAGGAACCGGCAAAGAAAAGAATGCAATTTATGAAAAAACATTGCAAATATGTCCTCTCAGAGGAGAGGCAGAGTTAATGACCTACTTTAAAGATGCCGATCTTATTTCTTTGTTGAATCGTTCGACAACCCTTAATGAGCGAGAGATTTATCGCGTGTTGCCTGAAGACTCTTGGGTGCGTAGGAACCGAACTCCTTTTTATAAAGTTTTCGAAGGAGAGACACAGGTACTTGAAAGTTTGGCGGCTTCAATACCGTTGGAGATTTGGGCACTCGCGACCTTGGATTGTGATCGCAAAGAATGTGAAGTCTTGTTTAGATTCTTCACTGACAAACAACGCTTTTTGATTCGAAGCTACAAGAGAAAACTACAAAATGACCCTCCAGGCATAGAAGCCAAAGCTCATTCTAAGAAGCAAGTCTTAAAGGCTTTTGAAGAGATCTCTATGAGTTCAAAATCGATGGAAGAGAATCATGACGATGAAATGGTCGCTTAGTTTATTAATCACATTTCTGGGTATTAGCGCATTTGGGAGTCCTGGACAGGTGGCATTCAAAGGCGGAACCTGGAATTTTCAAACAGAAAATGTGACCAATAGAAATCAATCAAGCTCGGGAGCTGGTGCTTATTCCGTTGAGCTTGGCTATCGATTTAGCAACCAATGGATGTTAAGCTTCGGCATGAATCTGGTAATGAGTGACATTGTCCAAGGCAGTTCCGGTTATGGATTTGATATTGGAACCAAATATTTTCCTCTTACAGCATCCGGCACAGACCAGTCCAGTTCTGAAACAGTCGAGTTGGTTGTCAGAGAGGTATGGAGACCATATTTTGGCCTTTTCTTTCGTCAGCGGATTTTTGGTTTGGCTATTTCGACGAGCTATATTGGTCCTGGTGCAAGTCTTGGTTTGGACTACAGCTTAAATTCAAAATGGTTGATCAATGGCGAAATTCGCTATGATTATCTGTATGGTAGTGGAGATGCTTTGGCCAAACAAACGAACTTAATGATTGGCCTAGGTTTTGAATTTTAAGGACTGAGCTTAACTTTTCGCACCACATGATTATAGGTGTCGCTTATAAACAAATCTCCATTTGCATCAAAAGTGATATTGGATGGATAAAGAAGAGTGGCTGTTGTGGCTGAGACACCTTCTTGTGAGTCGTCAAATGTTGAACCACCAGCGGGTGTTGCTTCAATCTTTCCTGCTACAGTTCTAACCAATCCATTGGTGGTGTCGAAACACCTAACGTTGTGTCTATTTCTCTGTGCGTAGCAAAGTGTTGTGCCATACATGGCTAAACCCGTGGGCTGATTGCATCTTGCTGAAGCTGTTTGCACGTTTTCTGCTGTGCTGCCTCCAGTCCCTGCAAGGCATGAAACGACAGCAACAAAATTGGGATTGATAGTGATACTTCCGATGGTGACGGGAGTTGCACCTCGGTTCCAGTACCAAATATGATGGTTGTTAAAATCTGAAATAAAGAGATTTCCTGAACTGTCGATTGCGATGCCTCGGGGGCGATTGAAGCGGGCCGCAGCCTCAGCGACGTTGTTTCCAGGGTCTCCTGATGTGCCACACAAACCAAGAACGGTTGTGAGGTTACCAGCGCTATCGACATGTCGAATACAGTGGTTCATTGTATCCGATATAAACATCTCCATGGAGCCAGCGTTATCATAAAATTTTACCGAGTTTGGATATCTCATTTGAGCTAATAATGCCGGACCATCATTGGTTCCAGCTGAGGTGTAGTCGCCCGCCACTGTCGAGACACGGTCACTTTGTACATATTCATTGAAGTAGAACTGGTCGGCTCCACTACGGTTCCATATTCTGACGTTGTGTCCGTAGCTGTTCAATACAAGAAGAGATCCATCGGACCAGATGTCAAAACCGTTATTGAGTGAGTTGTTACCATTGATGTTGGTTCTCATCAGAGCGTTTGATGGGAGATCATTATCAATTGTGGGATCGCCTGCCACATCTCCTCGGCCGACGGCACTACTCATTTGGCCAAAACGATTGATCTCGCGAAGAACGTGATTGTTTTGATCAGCGATAAAAAGACTACCTGAACTATTATCGAAGGCAAGACCTGTGGGATAGTCTAAAAGATGTTGATAGGTGGGAAGCAGAATATCTCCATAGTGTCCATTCTTTCCGCGACCACTCCCGAGCACTTCTGCCACCGAGCCGGCTGCTAAGTCGGCACTTCTGAGTCTGTAGTTTGAGTAGTCAGAAAAAAGAAGTCGATCATTGTTTTGGTTGTCGATCGAGATTGAATAGACATCATTGATGCGTGTGTTGTTGAGCCCAGTTGAAGACCCGTTGTAACCTCCACTAGGATGGTTGATTCGCCCCATCTGTCCATTGGGTATTGTATTCGCATCGATGGTGATGGGAGCCAGACTGTTGTTGCCAAGTACGATCTCATCGGAGTTTCGAACGGCAACGAAAATTTCATTTCCATTGCGAACCAAAACTGAAGTGGGTTGCCCAAGGTTTTCACTTAAAGGATTGCCGACTGTCGGAGTTCCACCATTGCCGCCATCTCCCATCACCGTGGCGATCATACCTGGGTTTACGGTGACTTGGTCGGGATTTCCGCTCCAAAAAGTCAGAGGAGCCCCCGTGGTGTTAACAAAACGAACCACATCAAGATCATAAAGTGTTATATAAATGCCATTGCCATCAACAAAAAGCCCATAGGGACGACCCACGCCCGAGACAGTGGGGCCTGTGTTTTCTCCAGCACCATCATTGCCACCATCACCTGCCACTGTGTAGGCGAGGTCAGTGGAAAGGTCCCAGCGTTTTACACGATTTTCATTGTAACATGTCACGTAAAGGTCACCCGAGTATTGATACAAGTGAATCGGACGGTCACAGTCGTGGCTAAAAGCAGGGTCTCCATCGATATGAGAACTTCCACCACCGAGTCCGACAAAAATTGTACCACCGCTATCAACATACTTGATTTGATTACCATCATATTCAGCAATGTAGAGCCGGTCGAGTCCATCATCGTACCAAAGACCTCGCGGATTGTTGAGTGCTGAAGAGATGGCTGGGATTCCTGTCCCACCGGTGATATCTTCTCCGGTGCCGGCCACAACTTGGATCACACCAGCCGGAATGGTCTGCCCTATCCGAGTCACTGGTGAACCCGTGTTGTTCCAGTACCAGACCACATTATTATCAAGATCTGATATAAATAAGTTACCCAAAGCGTCTTGGACATGAGTGAATGGGCGAAAACGCAAAGGGTGCAAAGGGTTTGTTGGTGATAAGCCACTGCCTTTATGGGGGCTTCCTGCGTAGGTGCAAATTTCACCATTTGAGAGTTCATTGCAGGCCTGCGGAAAAAAATTAATTTCGACATTCCAACTGATCGAATCTGTTTGCGTGCCGTCGCTGACTTGCAGTGTGACGACATGACCACCGACCTCATTGGGGTCACCGTTTATTGTTCCCGTCAATCCGGTTCCGGTAACAATGGGTGAAACAACACCATCAAAAAGCCAAGTGTAAGTGAGTGGATCCCCATTGGGATCACTTGCTGAGGCCTGAACATTGACTGTTGAATCAAACGAGACGGAGGGAGTCCCCGTCGTAATTGCTGTGACGGCCGGAGGACCATTGATTTTGATGTTCCAACTCACTGACTTGGTAGTGTCTCCATCGGATGCTGTGAGTTCGAGGTTGTGGTTTCCGACCGACGCCAGTTGGCCAGTGATACTGTAGCTATTGCCGCCTCCGACAGGTGCACCATTGTAGGTCCAAGCATAGGAGACGACGTTTGGAAACGGAGCTTCTGCCACTACGGTGAAGTCTTCAGTTTCTCCAATTTCAATGGTCACATCGGATTGTTCCGGAAAAGCCGAGGTGATTTCAAGTTGTTCAACCGATGCACCCCCTCCTGACGTTCCGCCAAGAATATCTAAAGAGTCGTCATCAGATTTACAAGACGTCATCAGTAAAAAAAGAAGGGCTAAAACAAAAATTTTCATACAATAGATAATCGGTAAATAGCTTGAATTAATAAAGTTTTTCTCATTTTGAGATGCTTTCGCAAATCTGGGAGCTACCACCCTCGATAGGGATTTAGAGGCTTGAGGACTTTTTACCTGCGAGTCTGACTCACGCCGCCGACTATTGTACCAATCAGAGCAAAGAATTTAACCTCATCAAAGAGAACTTGAGTACACCGCCATATATTTTAGGAAATTACCCAAGCGCTAAGGTAGTTTGGGTTTTTAGGTCTTGTCCGTGATAGTCAAAAAAATAATTGGTCGGCCCGACTGGATTTGAACCAGCGACCTCATCCACCCCAAGGATGCGCGCTACCAAGCTGCGCCACGGGCCGACAATAAGGTCTTTAGTGGACTTCCTTTTTCATAGAAACCGTAAATAAAGTCAACAGATTGGCCTAAAATCCAGTTTCAAGGTGTCGAAAGGCCGGAATCATGTCAGATTGCTCACAAATGACCCAGATCTACCCGATAGGGGGGTGAACCCAATTTTTTGGAGGCCCCATGAAAGCAACATTGAATATTCTCCTTATGATTTTTCTTGGCCTGAGCATCAGCTTTTGTAGCAGCTCATCCAAGGACGAAGAGGAAACACTGAGTGACTCTTCCGATAGCAGCTATGACTCAAGCAGCACCTACGACGACATTGCCAGCGCATCTGATGATGCCAGTGAAGATTTAGGTAGCTCTTCCGAATACTCAACAGATGACTATGGCAGTTCCGATGGCGACTCCGGGACATCTTCTGCCTCTGATGATTTTCTCTTAGGTGGAACCGAGGAAGAAGAAGCTCCAGCCGCCGACCCACTTCCAATACAGAAAATTGAAGAGACCGCATCGGCACCCGTTATGGACGAGCCAGCCTCTGACTTTAAAGATGGATTCTACAATATCGCGACCAACTGTAACATGCGAGCTGAGCCCGATGCCAACTCTGGCAATGAAGGCAAGATTAAAGCCGGGAAAAGACTTTGGGTTGAAGGTTATAACGATGGATGGGTAAAAGTTTTCAAAAGAAGCGGACCCGTTTTTATCAGCAAAGTTTGTCTATAATAAAAAAAAGATCCAAGTTAATTGGTGTGAAAGAGCCCTCATTAGAGAGGGCTTTTTTTATAAATTAAGATTGAGGCGTGCCTGACGAATCGAGTCCAATAGGCTTTGCGCCACTTCCAAACTCCCCGTCGTCGTGGTTTCTTTTTTCGCAGCTTGCGGCTTCTCACGCACTTGTTGACGCAACTTCTTAAGGGCATTTTGCGCACCCTCAATTGAAAATCGATCATCATAAAGAAGCTTTTTAATCATCAAGGCCATCTCCACATCTTTCTTGGTGTACATACGTTGACCATTCTTTGATTTCTTAGGCTTCAATTGATCAAACTCGGTTTCCCAGTAGCGAAGCACATACTGCTTAACTCCTACATAATCGGCGGCTTCGCCAATCTTGAATCCAAACTTGTCTGGAATACTTTTTATTTTGTTCTGTAATTTGAAAGTAGGGGAAATCCATTCGATTTCGTTGTTGGGTTGGTCTTGCGGACTCTCAGTATGGCTTTCTTTATCGATCGCTTGCTCCACGGTCATAAGGGTTTGAAACTTGGGATGGCTCTGCTCCAGCAAAGTCTTCCACTCAATCATCGGTGTCCCCAGGAGCTTCTTGGCCATTTAGCATCGCCTTTAAAACCTGACTCGGGCTAAAGTTGAGAACCCGGCGGGCACTGATCGTGATGCGATCACCGGTCTGTGGGTTACGGCCGATGCGAGATTTTTTCTCTCTCACTTCAAATTTACCGAAACCAGAGATTTTAACTTTTTCACCGGCAACCAGTTTGTCTTTCAGTGCACCAAACACCATTTCGACAAGCTCGGACGCTTCCTTTTTGGAAAAGCCAATCTTCTCATAGACTTTCTCTACGATGTCAGCTTTGGTCATTGTTGATTTGGAAATATTCTTTCCTGCCATAAGGAGGCCTCCTTGCTGCTCAATCTCAGTGTATAGGCTACCAAGCTATTGAAAACTTTCAAGTTTTATCGAATTTCCAGACCTAGCTTTTGACAGAGGGAGTTAACCACTTTATCGCGAATGCCATTCACTTCTTCATCCTTAAGAGTCTCTTTGTCGCTCTGGAAGCGCAAACGAAAGGCAATCGACCTACGTCCAGCCGCCTTCAACTCTTTATCCTGATAGATATCAAAGACTTGGAAATCAGTCAGTAGAGGTCCAGCCGAACGTTTGATTTCGCTGCCTATTTTGTCGGCAGACAAAGATTCTTCCGCAAGGAACGCAATATCCCTTTCAACACCCGGGAACTTTGGCAGGGGTTTAAACTTGGGAGCTCTCGGTTGGCGAGTCATCAATGCATCAAAATTGAACTCGGCCCAAGCCACATTCGAACGAATTTTGTTTTGGTCCTTCAAAAGAGGGTGCAGGGTTCCTAACAATCCAATAGTCTTTCCTTCATAGAACAAAGAAACGGTTTGGCTCGGGTGAAAGCCGTCAGGGCACTCGTCCATTGCCACCGGATCCCAACGCCAATTGCGCCCACCGATACTGCGAAGAAGGGCTTCCACTGAACTCTTCAACTCAAAAACCACTTCGTCTTTTTGTGGAGTGTTCCACAGCCCCTGACTCTGTCCCCAAAAAACAAAGGCCAACCGATTCTCTTCGGCAAAACCTTGATCGGACAGGTGGTGTGACGGAGCAATCTCAAACAGACGACCCACGTGGTTGCCGTGATGTTCATTGTGAACCAAGTTATTAAACAATGACGGCAAAACGGATTCGCGCATCACCGCCAACTCTTCGCTGATCGGATTGAGCAAAGCAATGGGTTTTTGGTTGCGAAGCAATCCCCACTTACTATTGGGGGCGCCCCAAATCTTCTGAGTTTGATCTTTGCCGATAAAAGCATAGTTCAAAGCTTGGTCCAACCCCAGCCCAGTCAGAACCGAAGTCACTTGATTGGTGAATTGATAAGAAAAGGTGTGGCTTGTTGGCTCACTATCCAAAGTCGGCAACCGTTCTTCGATTTGATCATAGCCATGCAAACGGGCGTACTCTTCAACAATGTCTTCTTTAATCTGAAGGTCCCAACGATAAGAGGGGGGTGATACACGAAACCGTTCTCCCTCTTTAGCCACAACACAATTGAGGCGACTCATCCAGTTGCCAAATTCGGTGTCGGAAACTTCATACCCTACCCGTTCGGCGATGTACTCAGTGGTGACAAAGATATCATCCAAAGTTACAGGATTGGGATAAATATCAACGTGATCTTTTTGGATTTCACCACCGGCTACCTCTTGAATCAAAGCGGCTGCCCGATTCATGGCATTCAAGGTTTGTGCTGGGTCCACACCTCTAGAGAAGCGATAGCAGGCATCGGTTTCGATCCCATGAGAACGAGAAGTTTTACGCACTCCTTCTGCAACAAAGAAAGCGGCTTCAAGAAAAATATCTTTTGTGGAATCCGACACGCCCGTGTTTTTTCCACCGACCACTCCGGCAATTCCAACAGATTTCTTGCCATCTCGAATCATCAGGTCATCGTCCGACATTTTGATTTCGGTTCCATCTAAAGTTGTAAAGACCTCACCTGGTTTCGCCTTTTCAATTTTAATGGTGGCACCTTCTAAATTGTCAAAGTCATAGGCATGCAAGGGTTGCCCATATTCGAATAAAACATAATTGGTGACGTCCACCACATTGTTCACAGAGTTCACACCAATATTGGTCAGGGCGTTCTGTAGCCAAGTCGGACTCGGCCCCACCTTCACGCCACTGATCATGCGACCGCAGAACCGCGGGCAACCTTGATCATCTTTTAATTCAATTTGAATCCACTCGTCCACAGACTTGCCAGATTCGCTGATCGAGGCCTCAGGCAACTTCACAGGACGATCCAAAAGTGTCGAAAGTTCACGGGCTAATCCGATATGGCTCAAGCAATCGGAGCGATTGGGAGTCACGTTCAATTCGAAAATAATATCCACATCATCATAAGCTTCCGAAAACGCTTGGCCCAGTTTGTAATCCCCAGAGTAAACTAAAATTCCGTCACTCTCTTCCGACAATCCCAATTCAGATTCAGAACAAAGCATCCCAAAGGACTCAACACCGCGAATTTTTGATTTCTTAATTTTAAAGTCGCCCGGCAAAATGGTTCCGACCGTGGCCACTGCCACGTGATCACCCGTTTTGTGGTTCTTTGCTCCGCAAACAATTTGCAGAGGCTCTTTGCCACCGACATCCACTTGGCAAAGTGTCAGCTTATCCGCGTCGGGATGCTTTCCCACTTCCAAAAGCTTTCCAACAACCACACCGTCCCAGTTTTCTGAGGGGTTGATCAAATCTTCGACCTCTAATCCCGCTTTGGTTAGCAGGTTTGAGAGTTCTTCCAGATTGGTTTTGTAGTCCTGCAAATCGATATACTGATTCAACCAGTTGAATGAAATTTTCATAGCTCAAACTGCCTTAAGAAACGAGTGTCATTTTCCACGAACAAACGAATATCATTGATTCCGTATTTAATAATCGCCATTCTTTCTATCCCAAACCCGAAAGCAAATCCCTGCCACTCGTCCGGATCAATTCCAGCCTGTCGTAAAACGTTGGGGTGTACCAAACCAGAACCACCAATTTCAATCCAACCACTTTGGCTGCACATGCGACAGCCCTTTCCTTTACACAAAGGACAAGAGCAATCCACTTCAGCCGAAGGCTCTGTGAACGGAAAGAAGCTCGGTCGAAAACGGGTTTTAATTTCGGGTCCAAAAAACTCTTTTACAAAAAAGGAAATGGTTCCTTTCAAGTCGGCCATCGATACTTTTTTATCAACGAGCAACGCTTCAATTTGATGAAAGTTGGGGGAATGGGAAGCATCGCTGTCACAGCGAAACACTCCTCCTGGGGCCAGCACCCGAATCGGTGGCTTTTCATTTTCCATCGTATGAATCTGCACTGGACTGGTGTGAGTCCGTAGAACCGATCCTCCCTCCACATAGAAGGTATCCTGCATATCGCGAGCCGGGTGATTTTCTGGAATATTGAGGGCTGTAAAATTGTAGTGGTCATTTTCAATCATGGGTCCCGAACGCACCGAAAAGCCGACTCGGGCCAGGATGTCCACAATCTCATTGATCACTCGAGGAATCGGATGAACGGCTCCATGCTGAAGCTCTGGCCCCGGCAGCGATAGATCCAAGACCTCGTTCTTCAGTTTCTCATTAAGCTCTTGTTTTTTAAGCTGATTTTCATTGCTGGAGTAGAGATCTTGCAGAGCTCCTCGCACCTCATTCACCTTCTGGCCGAACTGAGGGCGCTCCTCTTTGGCCAGGCTACCCACCTCTCGCATTAAAAGAGAGAGACTTCCCTGCTTTCCGAAGAATTTCACTTTGACCTGATAAAGCGCTTCGCTCGATTTCGCCTCGGCGATGGCTTTTTCAGCCTCCTCTTTGATCTTTTCCAACTTTTCTATTAGCATGCGCCCATATTTCGCTATTTGATGAATATTTTCAACTGATTGGTTGGTGGCGTGGCGCATAAAAACTCGAGCAATTGGAGCCCCTACAAAGGGGACAAAAAGGGCCCTAAAAAAGGCGTTCATAAAAAACCCATTCGGATTTTCAAATTCAATGAAGCCGATGATCGTTTGCAAGATCTTTTCTTCAACCACGGTTACGGCGATAAGATTGATCACGAAACCCGTCACCTTTTTACAAAGTTTTATCTGCTTCTGATGAAGAATCAAAAGACGCAAAACTTTACCCGACTCACTTCAATTAAAGACGTGGCCATCAAGCACTTCATTGATTCCATCATCGTCAATAAACTCACCCCTCTGAAGTTTCCACTTTTGGATATGGGTACTGGGCCCGGATTTCCAGGAATCCCTCTTAAAATTATTTTGGGCCAAGAAAAGAAGATCATCCTCGCCGAAGGCGTGCAAAAACGTGTGAGTTTCTTAAAAACAGTTCGTGAAGAGCTTGGCCTGCAAAACTTAGACATCATTGGACGCAACGTGAACGAAGATTTCGCCTACCCGGTGCAAGGTGTGATCACACGAGCTGTCGAAGACACCAGCAACACCATGAAGAACGTGATGAATTGCTTGCAGACTGGTGGCTGCATTTATTTGATGAAAGGCCCCAATGTGGACCCCGAAATCGATGCGGCTTTGAAACAGTGGGGTGATTGCTTCAAGTTGGAAAAAAACAAATCCTACACTTTACCCAATACCCATCATGAGCGACGCCTCTTGGTGTTTCGCAAAACCAATCATCGCGAGTCCTGATTATGCCAACTATCGAAAGTCCACAAAACTCTTTATACAAAAAGCTTCTTTCACTGACGAAAAGCAAAGGGGTCAAACAAGAAAACCAGGCTTTGGTGAGTGGTGGCAAAATCACCCAAGAGATGTCTCATTTGAATATCCCCTCTTTTTGGATCATCACTGAAAAAATGACAGAGCCAAAGAGTGCAGGGTCGCGCACGGTGACACTTTCCGATTCTTTATTTAACGAACTCGATGTGTGTGGGACCCAGTCCCCTCTTTTATGTGTCGACACACCTCCTATTGGATCCTTTGCAGATGTGGATCAGAACAAAGCTATTTTGTTTGCCGCTCTTTCTGATCCCACTAATTTAGGGGCCCTGATCCGCACCTGTGCCGCTTTTGACTGGCCTCAAATTGTACTACTCAAAGAATCCGCCAACCCCTATTTGCCGAAAGCCATCCGTGCCGCCAGTGGAACAAGCTTTACGACAGCCCTTTTTAATGGACCCGGAATTGATGAATTAAAAGACCCAGACATTATGGCTTTAGATATGCAAGGGCAAAAGTTGCAGAGTTCTTTGATCAAACAGAACCTCAAACTCTTGGTCGGCGAAGAGGGCCAAGGTGTGCCAAAAAGTTTTCCTGGGCAAAGGGTGACGATTCCCATTTCTAACAAAGTGGAATCCTTAAATGCCACCATTGCCACCAGCCTCTTGGTCTATGAGTGGAGCAAAGTTTAATGTTACAACTGCAGAGCTTTTTCGGGATATTTGTTTTCCTCGGATTAGCTTGGGTTTTTTCTGAAAGTCGCTCGAAAATTTCTTGGCGTACCGTTGGAGCCGGAATTCTTTTTCAATTTCTAATGGCTTTGGCTGTACTTGGCATTCCAGCCATTGGGTTCCCAGGGCCTCTGCAAGGCTTTTTTCAAGGCGCCAACACAGTCATCCTCAATCTTCTAAGCTTTACTGACAAAGGCAGTGGCTTTCTTCTTGGTGATTTGATCAGCCAAGAAAAGAGCGGATTCATTATTGCTTTTCAGGTTTTACCCATCATTATCTTTTTGTCTTCGCTAATGACCGTTCTTTACCACATCGGCATTATGCAATGGATCGTGAATGGTTTTGCCTGGGTGATGCAAAAAGTATTAAACCTCAGTGGAGCTGAATCCCTCGCCGCCGCCGCCAATGTTTTTGTCGGGCAAACCGAAGCCCCACTGATCGTGAAGCCCTACCTTCGCAACATGACTTCAAGCGAACTGTTTTCATTGATGACCGGTGGCATGGCCACCATCGCCGGTTCGGTGATGGCCGCCTATGTGGGCCTATTGAAAGACGCGATCCCCAACATCGGGGGACACTTATTAACAGCCAGTATATTGTCGGCCCCGGCCGCATTGATCATTGCTAAAATTATGGTTCCAGAAACTGAGACACCAGAAACCTTGGGCTCGATTCCACGGGAATCCACAAAGGAACATGTTAATGTTATCGAAGCCGCCGCCAGTGGCGCCAGCGATGGCTTAAAGTTGGCGGCCAATGTGGCGGCCATGCTTCTGGCCTTTGTCGCCATTATTGCCATGTTAGATTCATTGATCACCTGGGGAAGTTTGGGGCACCTCACCCTTCCCATGATTTTAAGTTGGGTGTTCACACCGTTCGCCTTTTTTCTTGGAATCCCCTTTGAAGACCTCTCAGTGGCGGGAACCTTGATCGGCAAGAAAATCGTCTTCAATGAATTTATAGCCTACTTGGACTTGGCTCAAATGAAGGATTTGAACCCGAGAACTGGAGTCATTCTTTCTTATGCTCTTTGTGGTTTCGCCAATTTTTCATCCATTGCCATTCAAATTGGTGGAATTGGGCCGATGATTCCGGAAAGAAAAAAGGAACTCGCCCAATTTGGAATTCGCTCAGTGATTGGTGGCAGTCTTGCCGCCTTTGTAACTGCCTGCATGGCCAGCCTCTTGATTTGATTAAGGGAGCAGCATAGGATCAAACGGTGGCGGGGAAAAACAAGTTTATTTTTTATTCATGCTTCTTCTTGTCGGGCTTAACCAGCCTGGTTTATGAGAGTCTGTGGATTCGATCCTTCAGCATTGCCTTTGGAAGCACCACCTTTTCAATGAGTCTGGTGGTGGCCATTTTTTTATTTGGCCTTGCAGCGGGCGCCTTTTTCGGTGCGCAATTGAGCCAAGTGGTTCGTCGCCCGGGAGTGGCATACGGACTTTTAGAAGCTTTTATTGGTGTCTCAGCATTTTTATTGGCCTACATCATTCCCGCCTGGCCCCATTGGCTCAGTTCGATCGGCGGAACCCATTGGAGCGACTCCACATGGCTCCTTGTTAAGTGTTTTTCGATCATCGTTTTGATCGGCTCACCCACTTTGGCTATGGGAATGACATTTCCTCTTCTCATCCAACTTTTTGCAACCGACCAAGCATCAGTTCAAAATAAGGTCTCACACCTCTACTCTATCAACACTTTCGGAGCCGTCGCTGGTGCCGCTGGTGCCGGCTTCTTATTTGTGCCTTGGTTGGGAACGCTCTACACCAACCATTTAATGGTAGTGATCAACTTAGGTCTCTTCTTGATTGCCGTCAAAGAGGGATTGAAGTCACCCTGGACTATATCCCGGGAACAGAAAACCCTTTGGCCATCCTTTCAATTGGATTCCCTTCTACTACTGATTTCCACTTTTGCTATTGGTGGTGTCGCCATCGGAGCCGAAGTGGCTTGGAGCAAATACCTCACCCTATTTTTAGGTTCAAACATCTATGGCGTCAGCCTAATCCTCTCTTTGTTCTTGCTTGGAATTGCATTGGGAGCTTTATTTCTTTCGCGAATTCCAATCAAAGTGTCGAAGCTAAAAGTTTTTCTTTGGCTTTTCGCCTTCGCGATTTTATCCACTTTGTTCGCGTCATTGGGTCTGAACCACGCCCCTCTTTGGGCTCGTTTTTTTTCAACCCTCCCCCCCCTTTTAAGTAAAGCATTTGTGGTTTTCATTTTACTTTTGCCCGCCACCTTAAGCTTCGGAGCCTTGTTGCCACTCACCATCGATTTGCTCAGTCGTAGCTCTGCAGACTCCGCTTCTTGGGGAGGTCTCGTCTACGCTAGCAACACAATGGGAGGCCTAGTGGGCTCTCTAACAGTGGGCCTGTTTCTGATTCCTAACTATGGAACCGGCTCCACCCTCTGGTGGCTATGCTTGGCTCTTACTTTGATCTTTTTTATTTTTGTGGTCCGGCTTGTGGTCAACAATCAATTACTTTGGAGTGGACCCTTATTACTGGCTATTTTGGGGTGGATCTTGATCACCCAACCCAATGCAGGATTTATCAACCTGGTGCAAACTGCTGAATATTCCTACTCCAATCCCCAGGCCTCTCGACAAGAGTTTTTAAGTTATCTAAACAGCGTCCAGGGTAATATTCGTTATGTCGCCGAAGGCGAAAACTCTGTCATCAGTCTGCACTACCAAACTGATAATGAGGGAAACCTCGACACTCAAAAATTAATTCTAAAGAGCAACGGTCTTGCCGAAAGCTTTTTTGATTTACAAAACCCAGGGGTGGTTCCCCGCTACGAGGGCCTTTTGGCGCTGGTGCCGTTCCTGTATACCAGAGAGCCCAGAAAGGCTTTTGTCATTGGGTATGGTGGCGGTTATACAGCGGAAGTTTTATCCAGTCTCAACTTGCAACAGGTGCTGGTCTCAGAAATAGAGGACGAAGTCCTAAATGCTTCCGAAGCCGCCTACTTGGGTCCCAACCCGCTTTTGCAACGTCGAAACTTACAAGTGAAAATTGAAGACGCCCGCTTCTTGCTGGCTCGTTCACCCAATCAACAGTTTGATATTATCACGTCTCAGCCTTCCCACTCTTGGATGAGCGGTGTCTCCCACCTTTTCACTCAAGATTTCTTTCGTTTGGTCCATAGCAAGCTGCACACAGATGGAGTGTATGCCCAGTGGTTGAATCTTTACAACATGGACACACTGACCCTCAAAAGCCTGATTCGTTCCTTTTTTAACGTGTTTGAACATGGAGCCATCTACACTCACACTGGTGATGATCAGTTGATCTTGGTGGGTAGTGCCTCACCACTGCAGCTGCAGTATGGAAGACTTAAGGCCCTGACGACGGAGTCATACTGGCGCGAGCGCTTGCTTCATATACCCTTTCAAGACGAATGGGACTTCCTCAGCAATTTCTCCATGGATCGCGAGAAGGCCCTCCATCTGGCCGCTGACGCCCCCATCAACACCGATCGCAATGCCTTTGCCGAGGCCCGACAAAGCCGCCTGTTTTATTCAACAAATACAAATAGCGACAGCTTAGATGCTTTTTTAAACCAACATTTCCATACAACTCAAAAAGCGTCGAAGACATTTTGGAAACACTTATTCGAGACCACACAGTAAGTGGCCTGTTAACGACCGTTGAAAATTGAGTGAACCAGAATGTTATATTTACCGTAGTGTGCAGTGTATCGGTGAACTGAACTTTTTGGAATCCGAACTTTACATCACGCCCCTCGACTATGGTCTCATTTTTAACAATTCCTTAAAGTTTTGCCTGAAGCCTCCGAAAGGGAAAATAACGATATTAACCGCCATTGGGGGGATAAGTAACGAGGTGACGTTTCGGCATCTTTGCTCTTTCAACAAGTGGCACGTCGTGCGGTTTTATCGTTTTTATATTCCGCACTTTTTCAAAATAGTTCTCAGTTTTCCAATTAAAAAATCCGATTGAATGTTGCAGACCCTTGTTGGAGGCATCATGATTATCACCAATATTGAAATAGTTCCTGGTCGGAACATTGTTGAACACTATGGACTCGTGCAAGGCTCCACCATTCGCTCGAAACACGCAGGTCGAGACATCGCCGCTAGTATTAAAAACTTTTTTGGCGGTGAGCTTGTTGGTTACACCGAACTTCTCCATGAAAGTCGTGAAGAGGCCTTACGTCGAATGACAGATCAAGCCAAACATATGGGGGCGGATGCTATCATCAACGTCCGATTTTCTACTTCATCGATCACGGCCGGCGCCGCTGAAATTCTGTGCTATGGTACAGCAGTTAAACTGGGATAAGTCGTGAAGTTAATATTTTTTGTCAGTCTCTTCATTATTGGTTACCTCACTGGACGTAAAATTGAGCAAAGTCACTACCGTAGTTTGCGTGATCGTGAAGAACGCTATCACCATATTGCCATGATCAGTGGACAATGGAGAGATCAAATCGATCCGAATTCAGAAGCCAAAATGTTTGGTGGCAGCGTAGTCATTGGTGCTGACTATTTCAAAAGCGTGATCTCAGGTCTGCGCACAGTTTTTGGCGGTAATATGAGCAACTACGAAAGTTTACTGGATCGCGGACGCCGCGAAGCCCTAGCGCGAATGTTAGCAACAGCTGACAATTGGGGGGCCGAGAAAATGGTCAACGTACGAGTCGAAACCGCTGTGATTGGAAATCAGTCTGGCAAAAAAGCCCTTCCTTGTGTCGAGATTCACGCCTACGCCACAGGAATCAAACCGCTCGAGATGCAAAGGTCAAAATGAAGTACATACCTAAACGCGCTCCAGAGGGAATCAATTCCAGTTCCAAGTCTCCTTTGGGTGATGCCTTTTTTCTATTGGCACTCACCGCGGGTTTGATCGTCGTTCTTTTTTTTGCGTTGGGAACTTTTACCGGTCTTGTTGTAAAGAAGATCGACTACCGCACAGAAACCCATTTATTTCAAAAGCACCACACCGACATCCAATCAAAGAAAGAAAAAAAACTACAAAAAATTGTCGATAAACTTTGGGCCCACTTCCCCGAAGCAGAAGGTTCTAAAATTGATGTAAGAATCGTTGACTCTAAGCACATGAACGCGTTTATGGCCATTGGTGGAAACATGCAGCTCACCACCGAACTTATAGACAAAGTTAAATACGAGAATGAACTGGCCTTTGTGATATGCCATGAAATTGGTCACTTCCACAATCGTGATGTTCTTAATGGTATGGGGCGAAACCTCGGTCTTGCCTTTATTCTCTCATACCTCGGGTTTGGAGACTCCTTGGACCTAGTCAGTCTCAGCAGTGACTCTTTAACACTGGCCTTCGATCGCAAACAAGAACAGAGAGCTGACGAGTTTGCCCTTAAGTGCATGGCCGCAGAGTATGGGCACGTCCAAGGCCATGACAAATTTTTCCAGTGGGTGATGGCTGAAGAGAGCCCCATCCCCGAAGTCGGTCGCAAGGCTCTTTCCTTTATGCAATCCCATCCTTTGACTGAAAATCGTTTGGAGAACCTGCAACAACAGATATTGCAAAACAAATATCCTCAAACGGGCAAATTGTCTCGC
The DNA here is from genome assembly GCA_965368905.1 of uncultured Bdellovibrionales bacterium. GTDB lineage: Bacteria > Bdellovibrionota > Bdellovibrionia > Bdellovibrionales > JAGQZY01 > JAGQZY01. Next base: position 22,430 of record CBDUOS010000009.1, read on the forward strand.
CTTCCATTTCGGTAAGAGAAGAAAAAATGCCTTTCATTGAGATTTTTTTCGTCATGCAATGGTTGATCAGCTGTAACACCGGATTCCATACTGCAGACAGTACAACCTGTGAACCCAATGTCATCAGCTAGATGATTCGTCCGGCGCCGTCGGTTAGCGAATATGGAACTCTATTGATTATCCACTACACCACATCAAGGAACAACAATGTCGTAATCGACAATCAAATAGTGATGATCGGTCAACGGTTTTGCATTCCATTGAAATTGTCCGTACTCCATATGTCTTGGATAAATATGCACGTCTTTTTTCATACGTGACACAAATTGGTGATCCAATAGGGCTCCCTCAATCCACGATTTGGGGTTTCTAGAGTTCCAACCACAGCCCTGCCCCATCTGTGCGCAAAGTAATCCCGCGTGAGCCATCTTTGATTTTTCTAAAAAATCCTGAAAAGAGGGAAAGTCAGAGCGATTGCGGAAATTAAAGTCACCACCATAGATCTGCACATCAGAATAACGTCGGCTACGAATTTTTCTTAGATAGGCTTGTGACTTTAAATTATGTCCTAGCTTAATATGCTCAAATCTTTGCCCCGCTTGGTAGTGGGTGTTAAAAATATCGATTGTCTTATTTGTACCCGGAAGATCCACCTGAGCATAAAGGATTCCTTTGTTTGCCAAACAATCGGTGTCGCGACATTCAAAAAAGGCTTTTCTTCCAACACGGCGAATTGGGTGCTTTGACAGCACAACCAATCCTGAGTCTACAATTCCCGGAATTTGAAATAGATAGGACAAGGCCGCCCCAACCACGTTGTGTACTCGCCCGCCAGGTCCCTGGACATAGTAAGAGTACGGAGAGTTTTCCAGTAAATTATTAAGAGCCGAAACATCCATCAAGGGGAGATGAGTATCAAACGCTTCTTGCAAAAGAAGAACGTCGGGCAAACGACCGTGTAAACTCATCTGCCGTAAAATTTGCGACAGACGTAAAAATCTTTCGTCAATCATTTGAGACCAATAAGTGTTATCAGGACAACGTTCGATGGAAAACTCTTTAAAAATTTTTGAATATTTCTTTTTATCAATGCAAGGAATTCCGTGCATATTGTAAGTCATAACCGTAAAGGGAACAGAGGTCTTACTAAACGATTGTGATGCAAATAGAAAAAGACAAATGGAAAGTAAACATCGAAACATGGTTCCCCCTCGCAAGGGTTCCATTATGAACTTTTTCCTTAGGCTTTTGTCAAATGCTGACTCGCCCATGAATTGGTTGGGGCTTGGTTCCAAAGACTCAGTACAAAGCCACCATCACCGCTCCCCGTCGGTTTGCAAGCCAGTGCGCCCATCTCTTTTAAGTGGTCCATATGATTTGTTAAGGACTGACTCATCAACCCCCACTCAGCAAAGCAATGACTGGCTATGTTCAAAGACTGTTTCAACTTGTTAACTTCACCATCGGTTAACAATGCCTCTTTCGCTAGCGCCACCGCCTCTTGCATATGTTGGTCTATGCTTTCGCCTTTTTTGGGGTCTTCAGCAAGGAGGGATTGAACTCGACTGATGCAATCCGATGTGACCCCTCTCTTGCCACAGTAAGAAAGGTAAAACTGTGGTCGCCAACTCGGCTCAAAAAACTTCATGGTCCCTGGCTTTGTAAAACAGAGGCCTTTGTTGTTTAATGCCACCGCAACATCGACTCCAGAGCTTTCACCATGGAATAGATTTTCAAGGTTTTTAGAAAACTCAAACTGTTGATCTGCAGGCATAAACCCAAGGTCTGTCAACCATCGAGCCAAGCTCACGCATAAAGTGGCACTGGCGCCCATTCCAGCTCCCACAGGAATATTGCTGCTCAATCGCAAAGTTCCAGCCACTTGGTCTCGATTCAGATTCAAGTTTTGCAGGGCTTTCTCTAGAACACCCCAAAAAGCCATTTCTAAATCTGTGTTACTGTGTTGAATTTCCAATTTGAGTTCTGGGCCCGGTTCAAATTCAAAATCGAGATATCGGCTGGCCACAGGAAAAACGAGAGCTGTACCGCCACGTAGAACAGCATGCTCCCCTGCTAAAATCCATTTGCCATGAGTCCTATACTTGAGCAAATCCAATCTCCTCAAGGTCACTTAAACAGGTCCACTGGTTTTTCAATTTCTCATTAAAAAATCGGAGAGCCAGATCTCGCTGCTGAGCTTTCCACAGCAGGTGAATGTTGGGTCCGGCATCCATAGTGACCAATGGCCCTGTACCCTCTTTCTCCCAAAACTCACGCAATTCACTCAAAAGCTGAACCGTCCCCGGTAAAAAATAGCCAAAGGGGGGCGAGCAAGTTTCAAACAAGGCATGCATATCCCAGAACTCGGACCATAGGGTTTCGTAAAGATGTTGCCATTGATCCTTTTGCAATGCCGCTTGTACCTTTTTCAATCGCAGAAGAGAACGCTCCACTCGACCAACAAAAAGATCACTACTGGCCACTCGTTTGTGAGCTTCCGAAGAAGAGACCTTTTTGGCTCCTGACCCCACCAAAACCACCATATGATTCAACTGTAAATTGTCAGATGGGTAATTGCGAACACCATTTTCATCCCATACCACCAGCCCATCCATAAAAGAGCGACAGGAAGATCCTGATCCAAGGGCTGATAACATAGCTTTTTCTTCAACGGTGATCTTCTGCCCTGTCATTTCAGAAAAGGCCTGACAGCAAACTTCTGTCAATGCCGCAAAACTAGAAGCACTACTGGCAATGCCACAATCGGCTGGAAAATTATTAGCCGACTGCACTTGAAAACATTGTTTGATGTCAAAAAAATCTTTCATGCGATTGAGATGATTCAAATATTTCTCACGACCCTTTTCACTCATGGCAAAAGGATAATCACTCACCAGTGGACTCCAAGAGTCAGCACTGGCTTCTTCTAGAACAGCTTCAGTGCGCAGATGAGCCAATGTCCATGACAGGGACGGATTGGTTGGAATATTTTTCGTGTGATCCTTTTTGCCCATGTATTTGATCAAAGCAATGTTGGAAGGGCTAGAAGCTTGCCATTGTTTAGCCATCGAGATCTTCTCCCAAGGCCTGGTCCCAGTGTAGAGGCACCTGAGACAAGTTACTCATACGGTTCATGTAGTCATTGATTTTTTTAGGGAATCGAACACCTCTGGTGGTCGTTAGACAACGAAGAGAGGCAAACACATGAAAATCGTCCAGACTCAACTCTTCGCCCCAAAAATAGGGCTCGCCCACAATCAGTTTTTCCAATACCGGCAAGTGATCATGGGCAGCTTGAATCAATTCTTTAGTTTTAGCCAAGTTCTCAGAAAAAGGGCCAATACTTTTCTCTTTTTTTACGGTGAAGTACTTTTGTGCTGAAGTCGATGCGAACTCAGGGAGACCCATACGGGGCCAGCGAGGCATCGCCAAAGCGTAATGATAACTGCGAACCTCTTGCAGCCACTGAATCAATCTCTCATCATTTTTTGAGGGTTGCACCATCGCTGCACCGTATTCACCAAGCTCATCAATATAAGTGATTATGTCTAAACTTTCAGGCATGCAATCGCCATCGTCTTTCTGAAGAATCGGCAACATCTTTTGACCAACCATTGCGATTGGTGTTGCTTCGTCATCATTGAGCAAAGCTTCAGTTTCAAAAGGTACTTTTTTCAAGCCGAAAATCATTCGTGCTTTCACGCAATAGGGACAATGGTCATAGTGATAGAGTTTCAATTGGCCCTCCGAACAATGGCCCCCGGGTGAGCTTCACTCAAGCAACTGATGTATTGAAAGTCTTGGGCAAAACACAGCTCCTTGATGGTTTTAGCCTGCGAGGTTTCACCCACCACAATCACCGTGTCCATTCCCATGGCACCACAGCCTTTGGCTGCTAAAACGGCAGGATTTGATCGAACTTGTAAAACGCTTTCACGCACACCTTGATCACTCAACCCTAGCTCATCGAGAAGGTCATAGTAGTAATTCAGTGATTGGCAGAAAACTTTTAAATTCTTTTGATCGAAAGATGTACGAGCTGCCAAGAGAATGGGTATTAACCCTTGTAAGTTTTTCGCTTTAAGGTCTTTAAGATGTTCATGAGTCGCAAGTTTCTTACCGGTATGAAAAATAAAAATATCGTAACCCGGAAACGGCCAAGCTAGTTTTTCTGCAATGTAATTCATTCCATCGTACCAACAAAGACCACCACAGACCTGTGCCACCAAGTCAGCACCGCTGGGCTTGTAGTCGGCGCCGGCCAAAGTCTGATAGGATGGAACCACATCGGCCAACGTGTTTAAAATTTGCTGGGTGATGTCTCCTCCACCTTCATTGAAGTAGGAATCGAACAATAAAACTGCAAGGTACTCAGCGGTGGATCGACCAAAGCCTCCTCTTCCTTCATGGGGGTCAAGCACAGAAAACCCTACATCGACGTGGCCCTTTTTGTTTCGCAAGCGACCCGCCGGACTGCTTTCGTGAAAACCAAATGTCTTATCGCGAATGGTCTTTATGAAAAAAGCGGGCTCAGTCGCCGCAATCATAGAGGCGGTGCCATTGATCGCAAGGTACTCACCCACAATAAATGTTTTACTTGGAACTTCAAAGACCAGATCAAATTGCTCAGACATCAACGAACACTATTCTCTGGGGCAGCCATTTGCTTGCGCAATCCTTGAAGAATTTGCCAGGCATCAGTATGAGTGATTCGTTTTTTCACCGCCAGAAGCTGTTCCAACTTGCGTTGCAATGAAGGGGACTCATCGGCAGTAGCACCCACTCCGAGGGTCAGGTTCTTAATATGTAGTTTCATGTGACCTTCAATGATCCCCACTGTCGTCAACGCCTTCAATGCTCCCAAGTTTTGCACCAAGCCGACAGCGGCACAAACTCGCGAAAGTTCATTGGAACTGTGGATGTCTAGCATCTCGAGACAAATCCGTGCCGTTGGGTGAAGCGATGTCACTCCTCCAACGGTTCCAACAATCAAAGGCGCCTTGAACAAACCAGTTAAGGTACCATTTTCAAATCGCCACTGAGTGATTGATCGGTACTGTTGGTTGCGAGAAGCGTAGGAATGAATCCCCGCTTCGACGGCACGCCAATCGTTCCCGGTGGCAATCAATATCGGGTCGATTCCATTGAGCACACCCTTGTTATTGGTAGCGGCTCGGTAAGGGTCATTCTCAGCAAATAGTGATGCCTCTTGAATTTTCTCACCCATTTCAGGGTCCACATTGTTCATTTCCACAGTTGCAATTGTCAGCTTACTGTCGACGAGATTGGAAAGGATACACATGGTGACTGTTTCATCACTTAAATCTTGAATGGGCCCCTTCAGGTATTCACAAACCTGATTGATCATATTGGCCCCCATGGCATCACAGGGGTTAAAGAGAACATGGAACACGGCCATAGCCCCGCCATCGTCCCGCTCTACCCTACGCAGCATGATATCTTCTACACCACCACCCCGCTTGACCATAGTGGCAGCCACTTGTTCATTGACCGCAGAGATCCAATTCTGTTTTTGTTCTTGCAGCAGTCTTTCTAACTTTTCGTAGTCTTTAACTTTGGCAATTTGAATTTGCCCAATAATAGTATCACCCAATGTTTTAGTTTTGATCGATCCATTTTGCCCCACCCAACGGGCAGTTTTGCTGGCGGCAGCAATGATCGATGTTTCCTCAACGGCCATCGGAATCACTCTTGGCACCTGATCTATCACAAAGTTGGTAGCGACTCCCAACGGTAGTTGAAAATAACCAATGGAGTTTTCAATAAAGTTGTCAGCCAAATCCAAATCATGGACCCCGCCAGTTTTAAGATAGTCAATATCTCCCTTTGTCAAAGCTCCCACTTCTAAAAGGCGCTGAAATCTTTGGTCACGATTCAGTTTTGAAAAACCTTTGAACATTTCGCTTATATCCATTTGATCAACTTCCTTTTACCAACCAGAGATTCAACTTTTTCAATTCCTAAACAAAACATGGATGTTTTCAATTCGCGTTCTAAAAGTTCCATTCTTTTCTCTAAGGACTCTTGACCTTGCAGGGCCGATTCTAAAATGGGTTTCGCAAATCCGACAAGCTGAGCACCAAGGGCCATCAACTTCGCCGCCTGTAAACCATTTCTCACGCCACCAGAGGCCCACAACGGAAATGGTACTTCAGTTTTTATTCCATTCTGAATAGAGTCAACCGTAGAGACCCCCCATCCAGCAAAAGTTTCAGCCACCTGGCGACCTGGCTCGTTGGTTGCCATCCGCAACCCTTCAACTCGCCCCCAGTGAGTCCCACCCATGCCACTCACATCGACTGCGGCCAACGCCAGGCCACTGAGCTTGCGAAAGGCGTCCTCTGAAAACCCACACCCGGTCTCTTTCAAAACCACAGGCACTTTGAGTTTCAGGCAAACTTCCTCTAGCGTCGCAATTCCGCCCTTGAATTGGGGTGTCCCTTCAGGTTGAATGGCTTCTTGTAAAGGGTTGGTGTGCACCACTAGAAAGGCGGCCTGTAAAGAGTCCACCAAACCTTGAATGTCAACAATGGAGCTCTTCACTAACTGTGACAAGCCAATATTTCCAAAGATCACATTCTTGGGAAACTTTTTTCGCAGATTTTCACACTCTTTATGAGCTTCGGGATCAAACAGCTGACGTCTCTGTGAACCCACTCCCATCATCCAACCCATGCTGGCACAAGCCGCGAGAATGGTTTCATTCAATGCCCCAGCGTCCTCATGCCCTAAAGTCATAGAACTCACAAACAACGGAGATTTCAATAAATGTCCAAAGACTTGCGTCTCTAAAGACACATCAGAAAAATTTATATCTGGAATGGGGTTGTGCTGAAATTGTAAATTGGAAAACTGATCCACATAGGCCTGGCTTTCGTCACGCAAAGAAATTTCTATGTGGTCTTTCTTCCTCTGAGTGAATTGCTCAGAGGAATTTCGATTTACAGTTTCCAAGTCTTCTCCTAGTTAGAAATGGCTTCCGGAGAAATATCTATAAAGCCTTACTTTGGAACAACCTGCTCGACAATTTTAGTAAATGCTTCTGGATCAGTAACGGCGATATCGGCCAATACTTTTCTATCAAGCTCCAAATCTGACTTGATCAAAGCTCCCATAAATTTGGAATAGCTTGTCCCATTCATCTTTGCAGCAGCAGAAATTCGAGTGATCCAAAGTTTACGAAACTCTCTCTTTTTAACTTTACGATCGCGATAAGCATAGACCAAGGCTCGGTCATTTTTCTCTTTGGCAACAGCATAAAGTCTGCTTCCAGCACCTCTGTAACCTTCGGCACGATCTAGAACTTTATTACGACGACGACGGGCTTTAACTCCTCTTTTTACACGCATCTCAAAACCCTCCTACAGATTCAAACACTTTTGGACAAGTGGTAGGTTCGCGGAATCGACTTCTAACTTATCACCGAGGTGACGCTTTCTCTTTGAACTTTTGTTACTGAGAATGTGACGAAGTCCCTGTTGTTTACGCTTAATTTGGTTACGGCTTTTTACGCGGAAGCGTTTTTTAGCCCCAGAATGAGTCTTCTGTTTCATCGTTATTTCCTTTTCCCTAGAGGCGAAGAGTTCTGAATTAAACCCCTGCTTTCATTAGCCTTTAGTAGATGTGGCGATGTTTTAACGCATTCAGGCGCCTTTGTCCACCCCTGGGGAATTAAAACATAGTGAGGAATTTCAATAAGTTATGAGCGGACGCGGGCAGAATTCGTCGAACCCAGCACTGCCTGAGCGGCAAATAGCAAGAAGACAGCCACGAAGAGCCCCACCGAATTGGCGTAGACATCGAAGGACTGGCCTTGGTGATCGAAGAGCTCCTTCCCAACTCCCACCATGAAGGCTAAAGACAGGGCGTAGAAGATTCGTCCTTTAAAGTCCATCAGTAAAGCGTAAAACAAGAAGAAGAGCACACCCGACACCATAAGGTGCTGCAAGCGATCGAAACGCACAACCTCTTCAAGGTTGAATTGAGTGAGGAATAGAAAAGAAGCCACCAAGCCAGCAAAGGCAAACAGTAGGAAGTCTCGATTGCCATTTAATTTACTTAATTTGCGTCGTCGATTCATAGTCTCAATATAGTGCACAGAAGATGCCAAAACACTGTTCGCTGAAAACGAATCTATCGGATTTAGGCTCACTTAGACTATCTAAAATTTCGACAGATTTTCGTGACTTTTTGCACCTATAAAATACTAAACAAGATGCTTCAAATCGGGACACGAGCTTTTCAGCACTCAGCAAATTGGACAAGCTGGATGTCGAGCGGAGTAGAAAAAGCTCGACGAGCGTCTTGCATCTTAATATTTGGACTTAAAATAACAATAATATACAATTAATGGATGGGAAATTTAAAAGTAAAAATGACATTTTTATTTGCTCTTGGTTCGGCTTTCACTTTTTTGCTTTATCAGAATTTTGGGTCAGTAGATATTCAGGAAACTCAATTGTCACAATCGACAAGAGGTTTAGCATCGATATCTAAAAAAACGGATGAAGATATCATTCTAGACAAGGAAAAAATTCAAACGCTCCTTAATGGAGACAATGTGCTGAAAATCACTTTTAAGGGTTCTGATCGCGGACCTTTTCCTAATTTTCCAAATTTAGCTGAGAGAAAGCGTTACATCGTTAAGACAAAACAATGTCGGTTTACAGTTAAATTTAATGTTAATAATTTAGCAGACGGTAATACCAATTACGGAGTCACCCCTTGTGTAACAGTGGCTCAAGGCCGGAATTGTCTTGAAGCAGAAGGTAAGGGTAATGGCAAATACTTGCAGCTTTTCTCTTGTGAAAGAACTCTGCGAACATTAGATGATATCCGAGGTTTTCACTATGCTGTTGAAAGAAATGTTGTTAGTGGAAAAAGAGATTATGACTGGTACCAAACCAATAACTGCATAAACGCAGAGGGGTGCTTTATTAAATTGGATGATCGAATCACAGCGGTCCATCTTCGCTATAAATGGGCTCAACTCAACCCAGCTGAAGCAGAGTACAATTTTGAAATCGTCGCCGATCATTTACGGGAGATTAGTAAAAAAGGAAAAGTAGCCACTATTGCCGTGATGACCGGTAAATACACTCCTGATTGGCTTGCCAACGATATTAAAGTATTAGGAATCCCACTGAAACACTATAATTTAGAAGACCATTCACAACCCTTAATGCCTCTTCCTTGGAATAAAAAATATCAAGCCGCCTATGGTGAAATGATGACAGCCTTAGGAGATTATCTTAGAGAAAAACCGGCCCTATACTCAACTTTAAAATTGATCAAAGTCACGGGAATCGATGTTCATTCTGCTGAAAGACGACTGATGCCTTACAAGGCCTTTTTTGGAAATGATGGCAAAGGAGATACTGAACTTTGGAAAGAATTATGCAAAGCATGGATTGATGTCGGCTACACAAAGAAAAAAATTGTAATGGCCGCCAAAGAGTTTGAAACAATGACCAATTACGCTTTTCCAGATAAATTGCTCGGTATTGCATACGTCAATGGTGCCTCACGTTTCCCGAACTCCTCTTGTTCTCAAAATAACAAAGTTTCGCACCTTGATAAACAACTTGAAAACTTTATGACTCGCTTTGGCCCTAGAGCTGTAATCAACTCCACCACTTTATACAAAGAGTCGTCTCGACATTCTGTCTACAGTTCTTTTAAATCAACAAAGGCAAATAATGCCTTTCAATTCAATGCCCAAAATATTGGTTGCCGAAATAGCGATGGAGACCTTTCTTATTTTTCTTGTGATAACAAGGCTGTCATAAAAGGGATCCGTCGTGGACTTGAGTTAGATGCTTTGTTTATGGAAGTTCATGATGGAAACATGCACCCACACCGAAAAATCCTTAAACGCTTTGGTAAAGACATGTCCGGTCTAAACTGATCCAGTTTTTATGGTATGATCTTACAGGAGCATACGCTCCTGTTCAGTGAATTGCTCCATGATCTGTCCTTGCTAAAATTTATTATATCAGATCCTGGATGAGGCCTTTAATTTTCTCGTCCAGAATATGGGGCATAGATCATGACGCCTTTTTTTCTTACTCTGCAGCCGCCGTCTTAGCTTCTTTTTCTTGCGAAGCTTTGAACTCTTTGATCTTCACAGCGTCTGGGGCCATCACTACAAATAAGTGACGTCCTTCCATTTTGGGCTCCACTTCGGGAACGGCCAAATCGGTCAGTTGTTCAATCACTCTTCGCAAAACTTTGGCTCCCACTTCTTTGTGAGCCATTTCTCGCCCTTGATAACGAAGGTTTACTTTGACCTTGTCACCACTCAGCAAAAACTCGCGGGCTTTTTTCATTTTTGTTTCCAAATCGTGATCATCGGTGCGTGGACGAATTTGAATCTCTTTAATAGAAATCACAGTCTGCTTTTTCTTGGCTTCTTGTGCTTTCTTTTTATTTTCGTACTTCCACTTCCCGTAATCCATCATTTTACAAGTCGGAGGCTTGGCGTTCGGAGCAATTTCGATTAGGTCCAGGCCTTTTTCCTCGGCGATCGCCAAAGCTTTGTCAGGGGCCATAACTCCGAGCATTTGTCCTTCATCGTCAATCACACGAACCTCGCGGGCAGTGATACGATCATTCACTCGATATTTTTCTTTAGGTGGGGCTTGTCGCCCTCCTCTATGTCTTCGAATAAGGTCCTCCTTTTTTTAAACCTCAACCAGACTTGATAAACTTTTGGTCTTAATTTCGTTAGTCACAGTTTCAATAAATTTTTCAATGGACATCGGCGCAGTGGTCTCTCCACTGCGAACCCGTACCGAAACTTTTTTATTTTCCATCTCTTGATCCCCAATGATCATCATATAGGGGACTTTTTGCAGTTGGTTCTCACGGATTTTATAACCTAGTTTTTCATTGCGGTTGTCAAAGTGAACTCGAATGCCCACCTCGGCCATTTTTGCCTGAAGCTCTTTGCAGTACTCAGCCTGGCGATCGGTCACGTTGAGAATACTCACTTGAATCGGGCACAACCAAAGAGGAAAGCGTCCGTCCACGTTTTCTATGTAGATTCCGATAAATCGTTCAAGAGTTCCTAAGATCGCACGATGGAGCATCACTGGCTGGTGCTGACTATTGTCTTCACCTACAAAAGACAGTTCAAAATTCTTCGGCATATTATAATCGGCTTGAATGGTCCCAAGCTGCCAGGTTCGCTTCATCACATCGATAAAATGAACTTCTACTTTAGGGCCATAAAAAGCTCCATCCCCGGGTGAAATTTCAAATTCAATACCCAAGCTTTTGAGAGCTTGTTCCAAGGCATCCTCAGCTCGATCCCAGTCTTCTTCACTTCCAATCCGCTCTTCCGGGCGGGTCGCCAAATAAACTTTAAAATCTTTTAAGCCTAGGGTGTCGTAAGTCTCTTTGAGCATTCCCATAAATGTGGAGATTTCTTCTGCCACCTGATCTTGAGTACAGAAAATATGGGCGTCATCCTGACACATCGAACGGACCCGAGTCAGACCATGCAAAGCTCCACTGGCTTCGTAGCGATGTAGACGTCCGAAGTCGGCAATTCGCAAAGGCAGGTCGCGATAAGAGTGTTTCTCAGCAGCAAACAGCAGACAGTGTGAAGGACAGTTCATGGGTTTCACCCCAGTCACACCTTTGTCACCCAAATCACTGAAGTACATATTGTCTTGGTAGCAGTGATAGTGTCCTGATGTTTTATAAAGATTCACATCAAAAATCTGCGGCGTAATCACCTCTTGGTAATCGTATTTTAAATAAAGATCACGTATGTAATTGGTCAACTCATTGTAAATGATGGTGCCTTTGCTTGTAAAAAAAGGCATCCCGGGTGCGTAGTCATGAAACATAAACAAACCGAGATCTTTGCCCACTTTGCGGTGATCCCGTTTTTTCGCCTCTTCTAAGAAATGAAGATACTCTTTCATTTCTTTTTTATCGTAAAAAGCGGTTCCATAAACTCGTTGCAGTTGTTTGTTGTTCTGGTCACCGCGCCAATAGGCACCGGCAAGGCTCATCACTTTAACAGCTTTCACCTGACCCGTATGTTGAACATGAGGACCACGGCAAAGATCAAACCATTCTCCTTGGCGATAAACAGATACTTCTGTTTCCCCCAGGTCACTAATGATCTCAGCTTTATAGTCTTCGCCCATATCTTTAAATGTTTGTATGGCCTTTTCAGCAGGCCACACTTCTTTTTCAACTGGAAGATTTCTTTTAACGATTTCTTTCATCTTCTTTTCAATCTTAGGAAGATCTTCTTGCGAGAATGGCGTCGCCGGATCGAAGTCATAGTAAAACCCTGAATCCACAACTGGGCCGATGGTCACTTTAACTTTATCGAATAGCTCTTGCACCGCTTGCGCCATAATATGAGCTGCAGAGTGACGGAGCACTTCGCGACCTTCTTCAGACTGAGCCGTAACGATGGAAACCTGGTCTCCATCTTTCAAAACCGTTCGCAAGTCCACCACATCAGGATTGCCGTTGACCTGCCCACCCACAGTCGATTTTGCCAACCCCTCACCAATGGACTGCGCCAGCTCAAGAACGGTGGGTTCGTGATCAAAGGTTTTTATGGAATTGTCGGGCAAACGAATGTTGATTGAAGACATCAAAAGATCAAAAGGTCATCGTATATGGAGTGGTAGGATTCAAAATCATCTTTACCTTTATCTCTAATATTGCATCTGAAAGCAAGTCCAATTTCCCCTCAAATCGAAAATACTGGGGTTTTGCGAGGCCAATCCCCTCAATGATGGCAAAAAGCGTATCATATTGAAACATACCAATATGAGGCACGTTCGTGCCTTAGAGTGAATTATAGGGCTAATTGAAAATATGGGAGAATCAATGCAAAACATTTTTTTGTTCACAGTCTTATTGTTTGTAACTCCAGAGGCATTTGCGAACGATACCAACATTCTACGGAAAAACCAGCCTATACTGGCGGCGGCTCCTAGTTCAGACTCCCGAACAAACAATGTTAAGTTTCAACTCGATCAAGTTGCGGTTTGCCCCAATCAAAAAGGAAGAATTGAGGAAATAGGCTCAGAAGGGATAGTGGCAGAGTATTTAAAATGGAAGGAAGAGGTCTGTTCCCCCCAAGGCTTTCACATGGGTTATTCGATTCAGATTTTAGAAAAGGAATCCGATGGGTCGGGTTGCCAAGTGCAGGTCTCTTTTTCATGTGAGGATCCAAAGGACCCCCAGCATGAAGATTTTATTTAGTAGGTGACGTGGTGACTAAGTGACTCATGGATTCGAGGATCTTTAACCGGCACCAAGTTGTGCTTTTCCAACCAACGGGACACCATGAACAAAAAGGCTCCGGCAAAACCGACAAAGGTTAGAATTTCCATCCAAAAGAAGGCCACGTACTCATTCGTGTAGTTCGGGTAAACCATCCAAAAAATATCCACGTATTGCATAATCATTACCAGCGAGCACACCATGACCAAATGCTTGGGAGTGCGCTTGGCCCAACGAGGCAGCAAAGCGATAAATGGAATGATGAACTTGAAAATCAACAAACCGACAGACACCTGCATCCACCCACCGTGGGTACGGTGCAAATAGAATACTGTTTCTTCCGGAAGGTTGGCGTACCAAATCAACATAAACTGAGAGAACGCAATATAGGCCCAGAACACAGTGAACCCCTTAAGAAACTTAGCCAAATCATGGACATGCTCCATGGTCATCAATCCCGTAACCCAGCCTTTGGAGCGACAATAGAGCGTCATCAAAATCAAAAAGGCTAATGTCGACTGAAACATGCCGGCAAAACAATAGACTCCAAAAATTGTGGAGAACCAATGGGGCTCCAAGCTCATCAGTAAATCCACACTGAATAAAGAGTAGCTCAATGCAAAAACCAATAAAAAGCCCACGGAAACAGGAACCAACTTATGAGTCCACTTCTCGTCACCATCTTGGTCTTGAGCCACCGAGTAGCCCACAATTTTTTTAGCGAAGAACATCCAGAGCCCAACAAATAAAACAATACGAGCAGCCCAGAAACCTATGTTGAGGTATGCGCTCTTCCCCTGCAAGATGGCGTCTCCGGCAACAACATCTTTATCCAACCAAAGATAAAGGTTTGATCCTGCAGCCAACAGCACTAATCCACCCACAAAAACCACCGGCAAGAAAGCTGTCATAGCTTCAGACATACGCCGAATATTCACACTCCATCCGGCACGTACTGCGTGCTGGATCGCAGTAAAAAACAGTCCACCAACTGCCAGTGTGGCAAAATAAAAATAACTTGTTAGGTAAGCGTGCCAAACGCGTTCTTGGTTGACCACAAAACCAATCAACAGCCCAGCTAAACCTAAGCCCATCATGGCAAAGAGGATCACCTTACCGTTACTTGGCAACTCAAACTTTTTTGGCTCTACTTTTTCGACCGATACTGAATGACCCATTATTGTCCTCGCGCAGTTTGGTTTTGTAGTTGGCGAACGTAATTTACGACAGCCCAACGATCTTTCGAACTTGGCATCTGAGTGATGTAAGCACCCATCAGCCCTTGTCCAGTGGTTATAATATGAAAAATACGACCATCAGGGTAATTGCGAATTTTATCGGTCATTAGCGACGGAACAACCACGGGTGCCCATTTTTCCGCAACTGGCCCATCACCTTTTCCAGCTTCACCGTGGCAAACCATACAGTAGTTGTTAAAATGAATTTTCCCGGCCTGGGTCAGCTCTGCATCTCCAGGGTAAGGATTTTTCATTTTTTGCCCAGCCAATTCCGCTTGAGTTTGGCTGTAAAGATAGGGCTCTCGATTTTTTGGCCAGGTTCCCTTGGGGGGAACCAGCATCGAGCTTTTTTCACGGTCATAAGGATGAAAGTCTTGAGCCTTCAGTGCTGGCTGTTCCATCATTCCCTGAATCACTTCCACATTGGGTTTGTTGCCCTTAGGACCACATCCTGTAAAAAACAGACCAGCCAAAGTTAAAGCCGTCAGCAGAGTCGCACTGCCAACTACGGCCACCACGAGCGTTCGAATCATTTTTAACATTTCCACTAAAACACTCATCATCAATACTCCGAAACTCTTTTCACTTCTTCAGCACCCAGCTCTTTCAAAAAGGCCTCGACCTTCTCAACGCTGTAGTCATCTTCATCATCAGGAACCCACAAAGCAAACTTGTGTGAGGTTAAGTCCTTATCAATAATTGGTGGATTAACTTTCGGAAGCCCGTTCAAAAAGAACATGGTCCCGACAGAAAACAAGGCTGCAAATAGAATTGTTAACTCGAAAGTCACCGGAATAAATGCCGGCAGAGAGAACAAAGGCTTGCCCCCGACATTGATCGGCCAGCTCACAGCACTAGCCCAATATTGCAACAGCAACCCACTACCACAGCCAACCAAACCTGCAACAAAAGTTACATAGGGAATTCCAGAGCGCTTGATCCCAACCGCCTCTTCCATTCCATGAACAGGAAAAGGAGTGATTGCATCAAACTTTTTATATCCAGCATCCCGCATTTTAGCTGCGGCTTCTAAGATTTTCTCGTCGTCACTCCAAATACCAGCGACACCACTTTGACGTTTTGCCATTAGTGACCTCCCTTTTTCTTACCAACATATAAGACAGGTTTGACCTCGGCGATCGAAATGGCCGGGAACGCCCGCAAATAAAGCAGGAACAGTGTTAAGAACATACCAAAGCTTCCGAAGAGAATGGCCGCATCGTAAATGCTCCAATCGTACATCCCCCAGTTGGAAGGCAAGAAATCTCGATGCAAAGAAGTCACCGTGATGACAAAACGCTCAAACCACATTCCAATATTCACAAAGATAGAGATCACAAACATGATCGGAACGCTTCGACGAGCGGCCCGGAACCAGAAAATTTGAGGGATAAACACGTTACAAGAGAACATAATCCAATAAGACCACCAGTAGGGCCCCAAAGCTCGGTTAATGAAAGCGTATTGTTCATATTTTACACCCGAGTACCAAGCGATAAAAAGCTCTGAACAGTAAGCGTACCCCACCAACATCCCGGTACACATGATAATTTTGTTCATGGCCTCCAAATGATCGATGGTGATGTAATCTTTAAATTTAGGAAACCCGATGCGAACCAGTGTCAACAGGGTCACAACCATTCCGAATCCAGAGAAGATCGCACCCGCCACAAAGTAAGGGGGGAAGATCGTCGTGTGCCAACCTGGAAGCGAGGCCACAGCAAAGTCAAAAGATACAATGGTGTGAACCGAGAGAACCAGTGGCGTCGCCAAACCGGCCAGAAGCATGTAAACCATTTCGTAGTGGCTCCAGTTGCGAGTCGAACCACGCCAGCCCAAAGAAAGGACTCCGTAAATGGTTCGGCGCACTTTGCTCTTGGCTCGATCTCGAACCGTAGCAAAATCAGGAACCAGACCCACATACCAAAAAACAATAGAGACCGTGGCGTAAGTTGAAACCGCAAACACGTCCCAAAGGAGAGGTGAGCGAAAGTTCACCCACAATGGGCCCCGTTGGTTCGGGTAAGGTAACAACCAAAAATCCAACCAAGGTCGACCGGTGTGAATCAATGGAAAAATCCCAGCTGTCATCACCGCAAACACGGTCATAGCCTCAGCCGATCGCGCCACCGAAGTTCGCCACTTTTGACGGAACAAAAATAAAATCGCCGAAATCAGTGTTCCCGCGTGACCAATACCGATCCAAAAAACGAAGGTCACAATATCGGTTCCCCATCCCACCGGATGG
>CBDUOS010000010.1:0-38599 GCA_965368905.1 uncultured Bdellovibrionales bacterium
TGGTGTACCGGATTCTCTGAACATCTGTATCGGTGGCCACAGTTTTAAGGAGTTGGCCGAAGTCCGCCCCACAATCCGAGTGGTAGGAATTCACATTTTGACCGAGCAAAGTGACTTCTTTCACTCCCCGCTTGGTCAAATTGTTAATGTCACCGATCAGCTCTGACATTTTTCGACTACGCTCTCGGCCACGGGTGAAGGGCACCACACAAAAAGTGCAGAAGTTATCACAGCCCTTTGTGATATTCACAAAAGTTGATACGCCAGGATTACGAATCAATGTCTCCACTTGGTAAGGCTGACCGTGCAAAAACTTCGTGGAATTTACCTTTTCACTGGCTTCTTCGACGTCCGCCACGATCGATGGCAGTTTATCGATGGAGTCTGTGCCAAAAACAAAGTCTAACAAAGGAATATCGTTCAATAGATTCTTTTTTTCCTGCTGAGCCACACAGCCGCCAACACCAATGCGCAAGGCCGGGTTTTTCAACTTCAGGTCTTTGTAGCGACCAACCTCGGAGTGCACTTTGTGAACCGGTTTTTCACGAACACTGCAGGAATTGATAATAATCAAAGAGGCTTGATCAGGAGTGTCCACCGGCTGATAGTCCGCCATCTCCAAGAGTGAATACATACGTTCGGTATCGTTCACATTCATCTGACAACCGTAGGTGGTGATGTAGACGCCTTTACCAGGATTGAGCACCCGCGAAACTCCTTCAATAGGCCGCAAGGCAACCCTTTGAAATTAGGGTGAAAAGCTAAATGACTTGCAGCGTGATTTGCGCTGTTATAGCAGCTTACAAAGGCAAGTCAACTCAACTTTTCACCTTGAAAAATAGACACTTACAGCCTTTCTAAGAGGCACTGACTTGCACCGCATCAAAAGCCAGTGTATAAGCTCTGAAAACTAGGAGAGAACGGTATGGACCCACGCTTGCAAAGCTCCACCCAATGGAGCCCATTTCCTATAGAACTCTGTGAACAGTCTGTGTCTGTGCTAACAGAGAGATTCGCCGACGAATATGGCTTAGAAGATGCTCAGTTCATCGTCGAAGGTTTTATTTACCAAGAGGAAATCATTGGTCGCTATGGATTGCAGATCAAAGGACAGATCAAGCAACATAATTTTGAGATATCCCAAGAGTACGATGTCGAGAAAGACAAACCCTTGGAGTTGATTCAAAACTCTATGGATGTCGTGGAACACCTGTGGACAGAGCTTCTAGAGGATGATCTGGAGGACAGCGAAATGCCAAAAAAGTGGCAAACCATGCCCCATAAGAAAAGAATGTACCATTTTCGCTATTCGACTGTGAATACCAAATTAGAAAAGGAAGCGGACAAGCTTCTTGAAGAATATGAAAAGAAACTGGTCTATGGCGCCTCTTCCACCAACCCTTTGATGGATTTAGCCAAAGAAGAAGAGGAAGACACTTCGACTTTGCATTAAATATTAAGAATCTGTTCGGTGCCACAAGTCGATGGCCATAGAAACACTAGTGATTCCCCTCGTTTCCCCCTAACCTTTTATAAACAACCTAAAGGGGGAACCATGAAGAAACTGCTATCTGTTTTCGCTATTGCTCTATTCTCAACTCCAGCGCTTGCGATGGACATGGACTTTGAAATTGAGTCCGTTGAATTATTTAAAGCTGAGACTCCGGTAAAAGCCAAACCCGGTAAAGGCCATCCTCACAAAAAGATGTGCCAAGACCTCAACTTTTCGCCCACACAAAAACAGGCTTATACGGAGGCTCGTAAAACTTTGACTCAGCACATGGCTCGCCTTGGCAAAAGGATGAAAAACACCGTCGATCGTTACAAAAAAGTCCTAACTAATACAAAAGTTCCTGGGCAAAAAGCCGATCAGGTGGCCACACGTTTACGTCGCTTGGGTGGAAAAATGATGGAGATCCGTACTGATTTCTTTCACACCATTGTTTACGACATCGCCAGCGTTGACCAAAGAGAAGGTTTATTGAAGTGCGTCCGTCAAATTCGCCATCACATCATGATGCAGAAAATGAAAAAATACTGCAACGGCGGCGGCCATGGTGGCGAAAAACCAGGTAAGAAACCTGATGCTGGAAAGACGCCCGTAGAAGGCTAATTTCTAAACAATTTATTATTGAATATCAGAGGGAGCTTCATGCTCCCTTTGTTTTTTCTAAGATAGGCATTCGAAGACCAAATCGTGAACTTCAAAAGGCTTGTAAAAAACTTTAACCCGACTGTGCTTGGCCAGTTTCGCTAACTGAGTCTTCTCAGGGTCCTCTTGAAAAGTATGTCGACTGGTGAGACAGATCATTCTCTTGTGCACCTTATTCAGAACGGGAAGAAACCGAAGTGCGAACTTTATATCTTTAGCTTCAGACAAATCAAAAAACAGCAGATCATACTCGCTAACTTGAGACTCAACATGACCTTCCGTTTTCAAGCGAGAGGCCCAGATCTTATCAACCTGAAGTCGGTCATACCTTTTCAAAACCTCTTTCATTAAACGCAGAAGGGCCCCATTCGGTGAATATATTGAAATATCCTTGGACTTGTACTTCTCCCTTTTGTTTTCGGCGAGATAGTGAGCCAGTAAAGCTTCAATGTCGACCACACCTAGAACTCGATCGGACTCTCCTTTGCGCTCCGATAGCACAGGAAGATGGTTGATTTTATTTTCCAACATGATTTCGGGAGCCTTGTGAATTTGATGATCTTGAATGCTAATGACAGGTTTTGACATAAACAGTCGAATAGGCTTAGACATGTGTGAATCATTTTTTAGGACGGTGTGATGCTTTAAAAGGTCTTTTAAAGTGAAAATTCCCAGCAACCGACCCACATGATTTTCAATTAAGAGAAATGTTAAGTTTTTTTCTTCCATCAAGGCAAGACAGGCTTGAAAGCTGTTATTGTCGCGAACGTAATAATATCGTGAAGGTCGAATTTTTGTTGCCATAAATATCACTCTCTACAAAATTCTATTACGACCCAATCCTCGATGCAATACAGTTATTCTATTCCACTTCTTTGGGGTCAGAAGGATTATCGTCATCTCCGTTTATACCTAAGAGGTTACCACTATCGGCCACCATAGCAAATTGTTGAAAACTCAAGATCTGTTCGCCCATCGCCCAGCGATCAATGAATTTCACGAACATTTTAGAAGTGTCATCAATGACTGAAAAATAAGTGGAAAGACCATTGGTAATGATATCCAGATTTTTAGTCCCAAATGGGTCTTTTTCCGTACTTTTTCTACGGAAATACATTTCGTTATAATAGGGGTAAGAACTGCAACTGTTAAAATAGTAAATCTGATACTGATCGATGGCTGGTTGAGCGTTTTGGTAAATCTGATCAAAATAATCCAAATTGAGGTTGCCGCCCAATCCAGAGTGCCCATTGTAAATAACAAAGGAGGCATGTCGCAGTCCAGTGAGAAACATCACATGAAATAAAGGACTCTGCGATTCATTCACACCAGATGGGCCGTAAAAAAGAAAGAATCGCAGTAATCCCTTGGGGGTTTCCTTTTCAAAAACTTCGAGCGTCACTAGAGCATCATACTCTGGAAGATCTTGCCCTATTAACGTTTGCGAGAAACTGATTTTTTCTTTTAAAAACCCCTCCTCTACCATCCAATCTGACAGGGAAACATAGTTGACAGCATTCAAGTACTCTCCTGGATCTGAAAAAGACGCCTCGTAAGGGTCACGAATTTCATCCTGATGATTCATACCAAAAATAATAAAACCAGGAAGCACTCCATTTTGCATCATTCGGTTATACTCAGGGTATGTGGCGACTGTGTTCTGTTTGCGTCTAATCTTTCCGATGACTTGGTGAAAATCCTCACCTTCGATCAACGGACAAGAGAATTGATTGGGGTTCCAAAAGTACCAGAAGTCTCTTTCAGATTGATAATGGGGGTCCGTGCAAGGATTACTATCCCCAACTAGTCCGCGTCCATAAATTTGAGCCGGATCATTAGGCAAAACAAAGCTCACTTCTTGAGGCACCTCTTCATGGGCGTACTGTTGAACTAATAAAGTTCCTTTGTATTTGTATTGAATTTCAAAAAGTCCCGCTTCAGCTTCCTTCACTTCTTGAATTTCAAATCGATGATCTGTTTTAGGAGCCGCTTTCTTTTGCCCAAAGCCAAGCCGAGAAAGAGAACCAAACATATGTTTGATTTGCTCCTCGATTTGAATAACCAGAAACTCATGAATTTTTGAGTCACTCGACCATTCTCTAAGGTCAACTTCTGAAGCAACCTCTAAATACGTTTCAAACTCAAGAACAGCTTCAGTCGCCTCTTTCGAGAAAAACATCTTCTTCCCCTGCGCGACACTGGTGAAGATCATTGTTGTCGAGATGATTAGAAAAGCGAATACAAAAATTAATGTTTTTTTTCTAGTTTCCATACTAGCGAGGTAGCACTCTCGCGAGTGGCATACAATGAATTATTGAAATATTTTTTGGGCAAAAAAAAAAGACTCACTGTTTCTGTGATTTTTTGTCACATTAGCACTCAGTGAATTGTGCCAAAATGTCCCGTCTCTTATTCAAATAGAAGAGGAAAAGGAAAAGCCGCTATTTAAGCGGCGTTTTGTTTTTCTTGAATGGTAAAGAGATCCTTACGCGCCTGATCCAACTTTTCTTTCAGGCTTTCCAGGTTGCCTTTGTAGGAGAATCGAGCGTCTGAACAAGCCTGCAGTGATTTATGGATATTGTCCACCATCAACTCTCGGTTTTTATCTGTTCGTGGAAACTCAATGATTTGAGCACTCTGCTCTTTCATCTTTGTTATTTCTTGTTTTTCAGCCTTTTCCATGACTTTGATTTCTCGCTTCAAACGAATATTCTCTTTTTCCAATTTCAAAACATACGAATGAGCCTTCAACAGTCGCTTGCGTAATTTCTTCTCATAGTGCTCACTGGCCTCACGATCATGCAGAAGAGAGTCAGCTCTATTTGTGGCAGGAGAGCTGGCCACAACCGGAACTTCTTTTGGCACTTCCACAGTTCTTGTAATGACTTTGCTCGGCACGACTTTCAATAGCGTTTCATCCAACTTCTCTCGCTCCACCCGTTGAAGTTCCATCTTCCAGATCAACTGCTTCATCTGAGCCAGTTCCATGGATAGACTTTCTTGCATAGAGTTCAGTTCGCGATAGTCATTCGACAACTTTCCATTGATCTGCTGCAAGCCTTGATTCTCTTCCACTAGTTTTCCTTGTGATTCAGTCAAGTTGCGATTCAAACGATTAATTTCTTCGTTTTTGTTTCTAAACTGTTCGACTTGCTCCATGACCTTCTCTTGAGCGGCGGAGACTGCCTGGATCTCTTGAGCTAACGAATCATTGGTTTTATTGAGGTTTTGAATTTCCAAGTAAAAGGTTTCATTGGCTTCTTCGAGATTCAAGTTCTCTGCCATCAATTGTTCATTTTGATCCGCTAAGCACTCATTGTTACTCTCTAGTTGATTAACCTGGTCATTCAAAGCCACATTGTCTTTACTAAGCAAAACTTTCGCCTCTTCTAGACCAATCTTTTCAGTCTCCAATTCGGTACTCAGTTGACGCAGAATCTGAATTCGATCTTCCAGTTCCGTTTTGTCTTCTTCCAATTGGCCTTTTTCCATTTCAAGGTTATTTTTCGCGCTCTCTAAAACACGTCGACTTTCTTCAATCTCTTGTTTGCTACTTTGTAAATTTTGATTTTCAGAAGCCAGGGTTTGAATGTCTTGTTGCAAAACCTCTCGTTCTTGACTCAAAACCTCGAATTCTTGGTTTAGGGTGTCGTGACTCTCTATCCACTTCTGTTTTTCCTCGGCTTCTTGCTGACTGAGTTTTTCAAATCGTATTTTTTCGTTTAAGAGCTGCTCTTTTTGTCCGATCAATTCTTTGTTTTGATGGATCAGCTTCTCGTTATTCTCCACCAATTCACCGTTGTCAGCCAATAACTGCTCGTTGTTCTCAAACAGGTTTTCGATTTCATGCTTCAACTTTTTATAATTGTTATCCAGCCCTTCAAATTGGCGTCGCCAGCGCTGTACATTGTACTGACTGATCTGAACCTGGCTTTGTAGGTTCTCGGTCTGGATCTTAAGATTCTCTTCCAGTTTCGTTTTCTGATTTTCTAAAGAAGAGACTTTATTCTGAATTCCCTGGTTGTCTTTCTGCAATTGAACGTTACGCGACTGTAGAACCGATGTTTTTGCAGCAATTCGATTTCGATCAATGGTTTTCTCACGCATCCTTTGTGTAAGGATTTCGATTGACTTGCTACCCTCCTGATAAATATACCAGGCCGCAGCGACTAAACCGATGACGGAAATGACCACAAATATTACAAAGATTTGTGACAAACCTCACCTCCCATAGTTTTTTATCGGCCACAAAGAGCCTAAACCAAGGTCTGGGTATGGATTTGAGGCAAAATACCTGAAAATATGGCAATTCCCTCCCATTTACAGGGCTTTCCCGGGGAACCGTTGAAAAGTTCCACACAATTCATGAAATTATTAGGCTACTGATTGCAGTCAGCTATGCTGGGTCCTCATAGGCTGGTAAATTTAAAAAAACCTTCTGAAATCCCTTTCCACAGCTCATAATCTCAAATTGATACATAATTTTGTAGTTTTGTAGACAGTTTTATTAAGCACTGGTTGATATTCTTTATACATCGGGTGGCTCAGAAGGGGGCTTCGTTGAGACCGCACATGATAATTTTTTTAGGGCTAATCTTGGCAATACCAGCCTATTCAAAAACGTTTGTTTACGAAAAAGGGATGAACTTTGGGTCAATGGACCATCTCCTTCGTAAGCAAGCTCTACAGAAAACCGATCAAGTCTTAAATCAAGCCGCTGCCTCTTACAATGAAAATTGCCACAAACTAAAGAAGAACTTTTATAGCACCTACAATGGCACTTTCAGCTGCAAGTTCAATGTTCGTAAATTTGCAGAAGGACAGAAGCAATTTCTTCTCAAAGGTCGATTGACACGATTGCCAACAAGTAACATCAATGGATTCAAAGTTCGTTTAAAAAAGCCCATCAACTACTCTGCCACAATCGAAACCAAACAATATCTCTACCAGTTGGATGTTCTCGATTACAAAAGGCCGATTTGGACCAATGAAAAAAAGCATTTGTTCCGCAATATTTATATAAAATATGCCCCCTACAATCACACCGTTTGGGCCAATGTATGTAGTGAGCTTCCGGGAATCGCAATAAATACCCAACTTTCAAAAATTTATGTGCGAGCTGAAAAGAAAATTTTCTGGTTCCTCAAAGCCAAGGCTGATATTGAAATCGATGCCTCACTAGGAAGCTATTGGAACCGGTCCGCTCGAGTCTGCGGCGGCGCCAAAGTTGGTTATGATAAAAATAAGGCTTTAAACAGCTTGAGCCAGTGGACTGTGTCGCAATCCATTTTGCAACCTAAGTTTTACCTACAAAAACCTCAGATTAGTCCAATCAAATTCGATGGCGTAAAGGTTAAAAAAGTACGAGTTAAAGGCCGCAATCTTTTTACAAAAATTGTTTTCTTTCTCTTTAAGAAAATTAAAAACCGTGTGGTTGAAGACATACGTAAAAACTTGAGCAAACAACTGAGCAGTCAAGTGAAGAAATATGTGAACTTGAGTAATCATGAAATGCAAAGCGGAAACACTTGGCGCAAGCTCGCTAAAGCACAAGGAATCGACCCTCAGGTGCGATTTGTATCTAGTCTCAAAAAACCTATGATAGGAACTATGCGCGAAGGCTACAAAAAGACCCTCACCATCTCACAATCTGAGATCAAACTCTATTGTGAGTCCATCTACAGCTACCTCTCAGAAGGATATGGTGTTCTCGTTCGCAATGGGCTCTGTGGTCAGTTCATACGTAGAGTGAACATTATCCCTTTCTATCGTGACCCCGCTTTGGCAAAGAAAGGGTGTTTCAGTCACCATCACTTACTTTTTAAACACAAGTCTTTTCCTTGGCGTAAAGAGAAACTATGGTGGCCCTCCCAGTGCAAATTAAAATCTCGTTTGGAGATCGTAACCAATGATAAATTTAATAAAGCCTACATATGCCTACGTGATGCCATCAATCTTAATCTCCCCACTCGATCGGCAGTTAAAAAGTGCTCGCCGATTATGATCGCTCAACAGTTTGGAATCTCTCTATCACAAGCTTCGATTCTTTTAAACAGCAACACCTTGCAAGACTTTTTTGATGCTGTGAACCTTAACTCTAGTACACAAAACCAAATTCAAAATGGAGTCCACTTATTATGAGAAAATTAGGATATCTTTTAGTCGTACTTGTTGCACTTTTCACCATTCGACAGATCGTAAAGAAAGCTCCTGTTTTGGATGAAAAGCAACCAACACCAATCGTCGAAGTCATCACCGAAGATCCTGAAGAGCTCGGCGCTGAAAAAACGGAGGCTGAGGTTTTAGAAGAGATTGACCAAAGTAATCTATCTGAAGATGTTAAAAAACAGCTAAAGAAAGACTTACAGTACGTTGACATCAACATCGACATCTCTCAGTTCGATAAATACCATCGCCGCGTGGCTGGACAGGTACCTAAAGGCGACGATGGCCTATTGGAAGACCTCATCAATGAAATGGAAGCCGGCATGAATGATGGTGAGGATGTTCATTGGAGTGAGGCCGAAGCCGAATTAATCCATGAACTGAATAATTAATTAAACGAAGATATTGGCATCGCCGTTAGACCAAACTAGGGCGGCCGTTGGTAGGTTTTCTAGTTTCGGCAATAATCTTTCAATAGATTCACGGGCCTCTTTACCATCGGTTCCGCCCATGCCAATAAAAACAAAATCAGCATCCATAATTGAAGCTGTTTTTAATACCTCGTAAGCATCCTCTTTGAAAGGGATCACTTTTATATCGACATCAATCCGGGCTTGACGTTTTAGCTCGGCGAGTTCATTGCGAGTTTTTTCAATGGACTCATTTTGCGGAATTGCCTTCAATAAACGAATACGCGACCCACCCCAGTCCTGACTCAATGTCATAAGGTAAGAGCAAAGAGCCATCAAACTTCCATTGCTCTCGTTTCGCCACCAAAGATCAATTGTCTTCTTCTTTTTCGAAAAATCAATCTCATGGGATTTTAATACCACAATATTCAGATCAAAGGTCGCCACCAAATCTAATGTTTTATAGAACTTTTCAAAAGTTTTTTTATCTTCGACATTTGGCATCTGCAAAATAACCGTGTTGGGTTTGAGAGCCCCTAATGAGTGACCTTGTAAAAAATCAAAAAGCCCTTCATGGAAATCTCGGGTCATCAAACTCTCGGTAAAAGCTTGGATTTTCTCATTTTGTAAAAAGTGATTAAGCTTCTCAGAATGCTCGTGAGCTGTTGCCAAGCGCCCTTCATAGCTATCTCCCTTACGCTCTTCGATATCAAGAATCGTATAGAGTCCCCGTTTACTCTCAATCCACGAACCGGCACGGATCACTTCCGCCCCCTGGTTAACTCCTTCGGTGATCGCAATTAAAATCGGTCGCCAGTTTTTGGGGTGAGCCTTAGTTCCTTCCAACATTCGCAAACCATTGCGAACACCACGAAAAATGTAGCCGCGCTTAGCATCACCATAGCTGGTTTCGATCTCTTTGTTTTTTAAATAAAAATAGATAACCGACGAGAGTCCTAAAGCCATTAAGGCGTAGGAGTCATTGATCTTCATCATCGCGACGCCACAACCAATGGCCCCTAGTAATGCTGTCGACCAGTGGAAAAAACGAAATTGAGGACGAAAGCTGGGGTTCCCTCCCTTACTTTCAACAAAGGCTGAAAGGTTAATCGTCCCGTAAGCGATTAAGAAAAACATAGAGATCACTTCGGCGACCGCATTCAAATCCCCGGCCCAAATCACAAGAAAGGCAATAACAAAAGTTAATATAGTGGCTCTTTGTGGCTCGTCACTGGCCCCCTCACCTTTGGCAAAGTAAGTGAGTGTTTTCATCAGACCATCACGGCCCATGGCTTGTAAGATCCGTGGTGCTCCTAAAAAGCTCCCAAGTGCTGAACTTAAAGTGGCCGCAAAGACTCCCAGGATTATCAAAGGAGAAAATAAGCTCATAGCTTTTAAGGCACCAAACGATTCAGCTTTTAAATCCATGCGGGGAGAACTTCCTGCGACTAAAACCATTTGGACAACATAGATAATAGCAGTAAAAACGATCGCTAAAAGTGTTCCCGTTGGAATCGCCTTTTCAGGATTCTTCAAGTCCCCTGACATATTGGCACCCGCAGTGATCCCTGTACAAGCTGGGAAGAAAATGGCAAAGGCCACCCAAAAGCTCACACCTTCACTGAAGTCTGAGTTCTGCGCCATCGCATAGGTCTCAGCATCAAAGTTCAACAGTCCGCCTATTATAAAGCTAACAATAGAAAGAAGAAGAATACCTAAGACATAGTTTTGCACTTTCAGGGCCACATCAGCACCTTTAAAAGTGAGGTAAAACAATCCTGCGATCACCAGACTTGAAATGGCTTGCGGAACCCGCATGTCCGCTAATGTTTGTGCAGGCGTTGAGACTTCATTACCTAACGTCGGAAAAAACGGCGCCACTGACCCCACCAAAGCCTCTGTGAAACCGATTACGTAGAAAGACACCCCCACCGCTTGCGCGATAAAAAGAGTGATCCCTATGGTGCCACCAAAATCGGGGCCCAATGCCCGGGAAATCATAAAATAAACACCGCCACCTCGAACTTCGGTGTTGGTGGAGATGGCAGAAAGGCTCAATGTCGTCAGGGTGGTAATAAGCTTGGAGACTCCAAGAATGGTCAAACCCAACCACAAACCGGTGTGCCCAACCACATAGCCGGTTCGCATAAACATGATCACACCGAGAATAGTGAGAACACAGGGGGTGAAAACTCCCTCAAAAAGACCGAAGCGGCCAATCGGGTTGGTTGGTTCAGTGTCTTGCTGAAAGAGTCCCTTGATGAATGACATGTAGAATTAGACCGAAACTCTAGTATTCGTTTTCGTCGCGGTCCGACGAATCGCTAACGCCACGGACCTCTTCAATGAAGCTACGCTCTTCGTCGAAATCTCTTGAATCATCGTCTCCGGAGGACTCATCAATTTCAAGCTCTTGGATCGCATGCAGAAAATCAGCCTCGGTACTGAGGTCTCTTTTGATCAAATCCAAGTACTTGTTCGGGTAGCGAGAGGTGAGTTCTTCGATATACTTTTCTAATTTCCCTTCTGAAAGAATTTTTCGACGAATTTGAATCTTCTTCCAGTAAAGAAGGTAGTGGTAGCGACAGTAAGACTCAACCACCGACGGCTGGTCACAATCACGGACTCGGCAAAGAACTCGCCCTTCAGCATCGGTCAAAACAATGTCTTGTTCAATTTTAATTTTTTGTGCCGGCTTCGGCGTTTTCTTTGCCGTCACCTTTGCTTTTTTTGTCGCTTTTTTTACCTCTTCTTTTTGGGGAGCTTCCGCTTTCGCTGGTACTGGAGCCGCTTTACTGACAGCTTTTTTTGTCTCCGTTTTTTTTGCGACTTTCTTTTTCGCTACTTTTTTTGCGACTTTCTTTTTCGCTACTTTTTTCTTAGCCGTCTTCTTCGCTACTTTTTTCTTAGCCACTTTTTTTGCCGCCTTCTTTTTTGCGACTTTTTTCTTGGCCGTCTTTTTCTTGGTTGCTTTCTTAGCGGCCTTCTTCTTGGCTACTTTCTTCTTGGCCACCTTCTTCTTGGCCACCTTCTTTTTTGCTGCTTTTTTCTTCTTTTTCGCCATGACTTCTCGCCTTTCAGTAAACCCACTGTATTAACACAGAAAAACCGGGCTATTTAAGCACAATATCTCCATACTTGGAAACGATTTTGATGTTGCCTTGCTCATCGCCCTTAAGACGGCCTTTACGCTCGGTCCATAGGCCCTTTTTGAGCTTTCTTAGGTGAATTGGGGCCCATAGGCGCCCTTTTTCTGAACGCAGCTGAACTAGAGCTCCCGATTCTTTGGGGGCATCTAGGGTAATCGCTGCCTCATCACTGGTCACACTGAAGTTCTGCAGCGATTTAAAACGAGCGTCCAATGATCCTTTGGTGAACTCACCCTCGAGGCTTCCCGAAAATTCACGCATTCGGATGGTTCCACTCACATTTTTGATGACTGTGCTTCCAGTGATCTTCTTAAAATTACTGGTTCCACTGTGGTTGCGGTACTCAACTGGCCCATCATGTTCATCCAATGTGTACAGAGCCGAATGATTGTTCAAGGTCAAGGCGCCTTTGGTTTTACCCATTAATACCTGCCCTTTATAGGTTTGCAGAGCCACGTTGCCGATGTGCTCAAGCACTTCGATCTTGCCGTTTATCAACTGGATTCTAAGGTCGCCTTTGCCCTTGCTGAACTTGGTTTTCCCCTTTGTCATCTGCAGGCTTAGGTCGGCGCCCCAGCCCTCACCGAAAACTTGGCCCTCATTCCAAAAGATCTCCATGGGCCGAGCCGGAGCTGTGATTTTCATCTCAAATTCTGGAACATCGCCTTTGGCGCGCAGTTTTTCCCAAGCTTCCTGCTCCACTGGCCCTTTCACTCGGACTTCGAAGGCATTTTGTTTCTGGCGAACCTCGAAACTCCATCCACTTCCTCCCCCTTTTTTCTGGGCCTCCACTTTTATGGTTTCAGATTCTGTGGGTACAATTTGCAAAACCCCATTAAAACCTCGAACCACTATTTTCTCAGCCATACCGATGGGCTGTATGATGGGTTGAAAGCGTTGAGACCAAGCGGAAATGCTGGCCAGAAAAACACTAGCAAAGATTATAGCTCGCACCACACTTCACTCCTTTGCGAAAAGCTTTATCCTATGCCAGTAAAGGCCTAGAGTCACAGGCATTTATCACAGCTCGTCAAACCGCGTGGAAGCCTTCTTCATTGACTTTACAAGCGAATTACCATTGATTGGGACCATTAAAAATCGAAGGAGTTGAAATGGATAATGCCTATATTTTAAGCGCGCAAAGAACACCTGTTGGAAGCTTTCAGGGGCAGTTTGCCAATACCCCGGCACCACAACTTGGAGCCACCGCGATCAAAGGGGCTTTGGATAAAGCGGGCGTCAAAAATGAAGATGTCGATGAATTGATTTTTGGACAAGTGCTAACAGCTGGAACCGGCCAAGCTCCGGCTCGTCAAGCTTGTATATTCGCAGGTCTACCGACCAGCGTTGTCTGTATGACTATCAACAAAGTTTGTGGATCTGGATTGAAATCTGTGATGCTGGCCAACGACAGCATTCGCTTGGGCGAGTCCCAGGTTGTCGTCGCCGGTGGCCAAGAAAACATGACATTAGCCCCTCACTTGCTAGAGAAAGCGCGTGCGGGATATCGAATGGGACATATTTCAGCCACAGATTCGATGATCAAAGATGGACTTTGGGACCCTTACAACGATTTCCATATGGGAATGGCCGCTGAACTTAGCGTGAAAGAACGTAGTTTCACAAGAGAAGAGCAAGACCAATTTGCCAAAGAAAGCTACGAATGGGCGCAGAAGGCCCAGGCCTCTGGAGCTTTTAAAAATGAAATCACTCCGGTCGAAGTGAAAACACGAAAAAGCAGCGATACTTTTGCCGAAGACGAAGAACCTGGGAAAGCGCGTTTTGATAAAATGACTAGCTTGCGCCCAGCTTTTGAGAAAGAGGGAACCATCACTGCGGCCAATGCGTCAAAGATCAATGATGGTGCGGCTGCACTGGTGTTAGCGAGCAACGACTATGTACAAAAAAACAACTGCAAACCGATGGCGAAAATCTTAGGACACGCCACATTTGCGCAAGACCCTAAGTGGTTCACAACAGCCCCAGTGGCCGCTATGAAGAAAGTTTGTGAAAAAACCGGGATCAAAATGGACGACATTGATTTGTTTGAAATCAATGAAGCTTTTGCGGTTGTTACGATGGCAGCAATGAAGGAACTCTCCATTCCACGAGAGAAAGTGAACGTGCACGGTGGTGCCGTGGCCTTGGGGCACCCCATTGGCGGCAGTGGCGCCCGTATCTTCACAACACTACTCCATGCTCTGAAAACCCATAATAAAAAGTATGGGATGGCTTCCATTTGCATTGGTGGTGGTGAAGCCGTAGCAGTGATTGTGGAGAACCTATGATTAGTAAAGTCGTCAACTCAGCGGAAGAGGCGATCCAGGGAGTGGCCGACAATATGACCATCCTCACTGGAGGCTTTGGTTTATGTGGCCTACCCGAAAATTTAATTATCGCATTGCGAGACTCGGGCGTCACCGGACTGACTTGTGTGTCCAACAACGCTGGGGTCGACGACTTTGGTTTGGGACTTTTATTACAAACCAAGCAAATTAAAAAAATGATTTCCAGCTATGTAGGAGAGAATAAGGAGTTTGCTCGTCAATTTTTATCAAAAGAATTGGACGTGGAACTGACTCCACAAGGAACCTTAGCAGAAAGATTGCGTGCTGGTGGCGCAGGAATCCCCGCATTTTACACTCCCACTGGCTACGGAACTTTGGTGGCTGAGGGCAAGGAGACCCGCGAATTCGAGGGCCGCAATTATGTTCTTGAGCGAGGGATTGTCGGCGACTTTGCTTTTGTTAAAGCATGGAAGGCTGATCCCTTTGGAAACCTGGTTTTTCGTAAAACAGCGCGCAACTTCAATCCGATGATGGCAGCGGCTGGCAAAATCACAGTGGCTGAGGTCGAAGAGATTGTCGACTACGGTGAGTTGGACCCTGACCATGTGCACACCCCTGGAATATACGTACAGCGTTTGCTGAAGGGGCCCAAATATGAAAAACGCATTGAACAGCGCACTGTGAAGGAGGCCTAATGCCATTGACTCGTGACCAACTGGCCCAACGAATCGCCCAAGAGATTGAAGACGGATTTGTCGTAAACTTGGGAATAGGTATCCCCACCTTGGTGGCCAACTACATTCCAGAAGATAAAAGTGTTATGTTACAGAGTGAAAATGGCCTCCTTGGTTTAGGACCATTTCCAAAAGACTCCGAAGTTGATGCCGATCTCATCAATGCCGGAAAACAAACAGTGACAGCCGTTCCTGGAGCTTCTTTCTTTTCTTCGGCTGAAAGCTTCGCCATGATTCGTGGAGGGCATGTTGATTTGACTGTATTGGGAGCCATGCAAGTGGACAAATCCCGCTCGATCGCCAACTGGATGATCCCGGGCAAAATGGTGAAAGGGATGGGCGGCGCAATGGACCTGGTCGCCGGCGCTAAGCGCGTAGTGGTAGTCATGCAACACACCGATAAAAATGGGAATCCCAAACTGTTAAACCGGTGCAGTCTCCCTTTAACCGGAACCGACTGCATCGACTTGGTGGTGACTGATTATGGGGTTTTTGGCTTTGACGACGATGGCTTTGTCCTGAAGGAGATAGCTCATGGCGTAACCATCGAAGATGTACAGAAAGCCACCGAAGCCAATGTTAAAATTCCTCACTCCCCCCCGATTATGAAATTTTGATTCAAAGCTAGGCGCTAACACCGGACCTGGGTCGTAATTCGTAGCGCACGCGCAGACAGCAGTTCGCTAAGCCCCTATAATAAGACTTAAAAGTTGTTTCTCGTGGGGCGGATTGTATGGCGAATAAAATTATCACATTGAAAAAAGGTCAGGAACTTTTCTTTGAAGGCGACACTCCCGACGCCATGTTCGTCATTAAAAAAGGACGTCTCGCGATCACCAAGAAGAAAGGTTCAACCAATATCACTTTAGCCGAACTGAAAACCGGAGACCTCCTAGGTGAAATGGCTTTTTTTGATAAAAGTCCGCGCAGTGCTGGGGCACAGGCATCGATGGATGGTACCGAAGTGATCGAACTCCCATTCGCCGCTCTTGAGCAACAGTGGCAAGGCTTGCCTGGATGGGTGAAGTCCATTGTCAAAGCCATCAACGGACATCTTCGTCGCGCCAACATTCGCATTCGACAATTGGAGCGCACTAAAGAGGAAGAACGTGAAGTGTTCCCATCTCACACCATCACCATGTTGATGTCGATTTTGGGCTTTGTTTCTTACCGCTACGGAGAAGACACCGAACATGGTTTTCAAGTTCCTTCTGGCCTATTGCGAACCTACACTATTCAAGTGTTCCAACAGGCCACTCATAAAATGGGAAAACTCATCGAAACTTTATCCGACTTAGGGCACATGCAATCCGAAGATATCGGTGAGGGTAAAACCCGCATCATTTGTCATGATGTGGACTTTATTTTTCGTTTCGTCGAGTTTTACAACAACCAACTCTTCTCAGAACAAGCGAAGAAAAATAATATCAACGAATTTCAACTGCAGACCCTAAAAGTGGCTAAGTACTACGGCGAAAAAGAAGAACCCAACGCTAAAGGTTTTGTTAAACTGAACGTGACCCAATTGATCAACAGCTCTTACAAAGAGATGGGTTCAAAAATTGATATCGAAACTGTAAAAAGTCTCTCTGAAACCGGACTTCTCGGTGACCACTCCTCCGACGGAGCCAACGACTTTATTGAGTTCGACGTCGGCTACGTCTCTGAGATTGTTCCTTACTGGGAATTGATCTACTGTCTTAAAAAGTTTCAAACCGACTAAAATCACTTTTAAAAGAACATCTGATCTTTGTCATCGCCCAACCAAGAAATTCAATTGCATAAAAATGAGACGCGAGACTCAACATAATTGCATTTCAACATTTATTTCGAGTTGGAATTCGCAATTACTCCTGTTCTACCCCATTCTATAGAAACTGGGTGGGTCTAAATATGTCTAAGTCGAAAAAACTGAGTCGTCGTATGTTTTTAAGAGGAGCTGGTGGAGCCACTTTGGCTATCCCCTTTTTACCTTCTCTTTTGCCACGAACTGCTTGGGGTCAATCAGCACCCGTCGTTCGACGCTATTTTACTTTTGTCTCCGCCTATGGCTACGGGCACCACCAACACTGGTTTCCAACCTTGGATCAGTTGCCTTTGCAATTCAATCCAGGGAATGGGGATCACCAATTTCACTATCAACGATTGAGTTCTTATATCAATAATTCATCCGACGAGCTTTCTTATATATTTGGAAATCGGCTCAATCCTTACTTAAACAAAATGAATTTGATTCGAGGACTAAACCTGCACACACGACTGGCTCATGCAAGAGGACCCATGTTGGGAAACCTACAAGCAAACGATGGGCATGATACCCAAGCTCGTGGTGTCAAACCCTTACCAACGATAGATCAAGTCCTAGCCAGCACATCCAGTTTTACTCCGCACAGCAACGATCCACTGACTGTTGGCCCGGGTTCAAGCTACTCGTACGAGAAAGATTCTTCTGGAAATGTCAATCGTGCCTCAGCTCGAAGAATGGGGCCTCACGAACTTTTCAACCAATTGTTTTACCCTGGTGGCAACCCAATCACCGAAGGTGGCGGCTCAAGTCCAGCACCGACTCGCCCAGGGGCTGACATCCTGTCTCGAACTGTTGAAGACTACAGACGGATCAGCAACGGCCGAAAAATCAGTTCAGTCGATAAGCAGGTTCTAGACAATGCCATGGATCGTATTTCTGATTTACAAAACCGTCTACAATCTATGGTGGTTTCTGGCGGCTGCAGTTACTCCAGTATTGATACATCACAAGCGCAAAACGATGGCATTAGTTTTTGGAACTACAGTGCTTTTGATCACCATTATGCTTTCACACTTTATGCGCAAATTTTTGCAGCGGCTGCAGCTTGTGACCTTCATCGCGTATTAAATTTTCATTTAGATAATATTGATATTTACGACCGCCACCCTACCGAAGACTTTCACCAAGGACACAGTCATCAACCTTTTGCAACAGTGAATGGTATAGTGAATAACCAGTACATCGCTAGTATCCGAAGAAATTATGTGCAAAGCTTTCTTGCACCTTTGGTCGCTGCTCTTGATTCTTCTCCAGATACAAATGGGCAAACGATACTCGATAATTCTTTAGTACATATGACTTTAGAAAACTCTACGGTTCATAGTGATTATAACAAACCTTGCCTGCTCATTGGTGGAGCTGGTGGAAACCTGACGACAGGTCATTATATTGATTACACTCGACGAGAATTGGGGCCTCATGGTGGGCAAGGCGATAACTTTTCGTCGAACCCCAACGACCCAAACTTTGGACATATATACTATGGTGCTCATTACAACAGAGCCATGACGACGATCCTTCGAGCTATGGGCCTGAGCCCTTCACAGTATGAGGACCCAGAAATCAATCAATTTTTTCAAAACCGTTCCGACTCCTTAATTGGAGCTCATAATAATGGCATTGCCCGCATCGGTGGCTACGGACATATCGGCACGGCAACCAGCGGAGCTTATTACTACACCAATTCTGAACTCTACAGTCAGCAATACGCTCGCTACAATTATCACTTCTATAAAGACAGCCTTCCTTTTCCAACGACGAGTGCGAGCTAAGGATGAGCGTTAATATGAGATTGT
This sequence comes from uncultured Bdellovibrionales bacterium, assembly GCA_965368905.1. Classification (GTDB taxonomy): domain Bacteria; phylum Bdellovibrionota; class Bdellovibrionia; order Bdellovibrionales; family JAGQZY01; genus JAGQZY01. The sequence goes on from CBDUOS010000010.1 coordinate 18,502, forward strand.
CTCGAAACTTATTGATCGCTTTAGCAATTGTTGTTGTCTATCAAGGTTGTCTTCCTTCGGGATTCAAATCCAACTCTGAATTGAATTCTCAAAACGGTGGACAAGCTCAAGCTCCAACGAACTCTTCTGAATTTCAAAAGGCACGTGCTGTTCTACAGAACTCTTGCGTGAGCTGTCACAGCCCGGGAGGACAAGCCGCACACGCTCGCCTGGATTACGCCAATGAAGAGGATTTTGTCGCCAATGGACTTGTTGTTAAAGGCAGTCCTGACGAATCAAGAATTGTCTACCGAACCCAAGGTTATATGGGGAACTTAAACGGACCCTCACTGGGATCTGCCAATATGCCCTTGAATGGATCTATCTCTACCACAGATTTTCAAGTTTTAAGAAACTGGGTCACCGCGATGGCGATTGATGGCGATACTACAGCTCCAGAGCTTTCCATTCTAAACCCTGCCCGCCTGACACCCACCGAAAGCACTGTCATGGTGCAAGGTCTTTGCGAAATAGGAGCTAGCTTTATCACTGTTACTGGAGATATCGAGCCCCTAACTTCTGATGTCATCTGTTCTGACAACGGTGACTTTTTTGTCGATCTGACTTTACCAGGAGCCTTAGGTACAAAAACAGTTCTGTTTTCACAATCCGATCGCTCAGGGAATCGTGCACAAATCACTTGGGATTTGGTCAAAGCAGATCTAACAGCTCCTGCAGTTGGAATTCTTTCTCCTGTTGCTGGTTTTCGTACTTTTGAAAGCTTTAACATCAGTGGAACTTGTGAGACTGGCAATCAGACTGTTGCGATCTCAGGCGATATCGTTGCAGACACCAATACCCCCTGTGATGGCAATGGTCGCTTCAACGTCTCGATTAACCTGAGTGCTGGACTCGGAAACAAAACTATCCGTGTCACGCAAATGGATACCAGTGGCAACGCAGGTATGGATACTAGAGTCTTTGAACGCATTGAACAGGTCATCGACGACACCACTCCCCCGCTCGTCACAATCACGAGTCCAGCTGCCAATACACAAACTGAAAGTCTTCTTAATATCCAAGGAACTTGTGAGGCGGGAGCCGGTCCGGTGCAATTGGCTGGACAAATCACACAGATTAACACCGACTGCAATAATTCGGGTCAGTACGGCGTGAGCGTTCAACTCGCGAGTGGACTGGGCAACAAAACTGTCAACATCTCCCAACAGGACAATGCAGGAAACATCGGAACCGTTTCTCGCATTTACAGAAAAGTAGATCTCACCGCTCCGACTCTAACTATTGAAAATCCTGACTCTGGAGCTTCCCACCATATTGGACTCACTCTTCAAGGCACCTGTGAGACCGGAGCCAGCCAAATCACGGTTTCTGGAGACATTGAAAATGTGGCTCCAGTAAGCTGCCAAGCGGGAAACTACAGTGTGGACGTGATTTTCGACAACGGTAATGGTGTGAAGACTGTGGACTTAGCACAGCAGGATGCCTCATTAAATGTGACGCGAATTTCTAGAGACTTTGCAAAGGTGAACGCGCCATCCACCTTTGAAATGGCCCAGTCGATTTTACAAGCTCGCTGTGTTCACTGTCACAGTTCCGGTGGACAGGCTGCACAGCATGATTTTGAACTGAATACGGAACAAGAATTTATTACAGCAGGACTGATTGTTCCTGGTCAAGTGAGCCAATCGAAAATCGTGACTCGTGCTCAAGGTTATGGAGCATCCAATTCCAACATGCCATTGGATGCTAGCCTCCCAATTACAGAGTACAATACACTTCTCAATTGGGTGAATTCAGTGAATGACAGTATAGCGCCAGTCGTCTCCATCAATCTACCCGCATCTGGTTTCCAGACCGAGAATGGATTAACTGTTTCAGGGACTTGCGAAGTTGGTTCCAGTGATTTAACAATCAGTGGTGATGTGGAAAGCTCCAATCCCACGGCTTGTAGCAACTCCGGAACTTTTTCGGTTTTTATAACTTTCACCGCTGGTATCGGAACAAAAACAGTGACTTTATCGCAACAAGATCTGGCTGGTAATGTCGGGTCAGACTCTCGATCTTTTGCAAGAGTCGACAACGCACCACCAGCCATTATGATTTCAAGTCCCGCTGCAGACTCTCAAACTGATGGAGCACTTGTTTTAACGGGAATTTGTGAAGTGGGGTCTGGCGCTGTCGCCATCTCAGGAGACATAACGACCAACAGAAGTGTGAGTTGTCAAAACAATGGAACCTTTTCGGCCAATCTTATCCTTAGCGGCAACAACGGTTCGAAAGCCATTCTTGTTTCACAAACTGATGGCTCCGGCAACACAGGTACCGACAGTCGAAATTTTGAAAAATATGTACCACCGCCTTTGACTCCTGAAGAGCGCTTCACTCTGGCGAAAAATGTTATAAATGCCAACTGCTTAGGGTGCCACCAGAGCGGCGGAACAGCGGGACACGCCTCCTTTGATCTCGACAACGAAATTGACTTTATCAGAGAAGGCTTTGTTAGTCCGGGCGAGATCGACCGATCAAAAATAATCTACCGAATCCTAAATTATGGTGGCGATCGCTCTAATATGCCTTTGAACAGTGGCCCTCTCTCAAATAATGACTACGGTATCCTTTTGGATTGGGTTTCGCAAATGCAAAACTACGAGACTCCCTACGCCTGTGATCCTCAAGTATCACCTTTAGCATCTCTTCCCGGAACCAATGCTAAAAGACTGAGTATGAGACAATATGACAACACCTTGGTTGATTTGCTTGGCTTCTCACTTTCCGAGCCAGTCGCCGAAGATGTTTTAGCCAATGCCAAATCCGGGCTCTATGTGCCACAAGATTCGGGTCGTGTTTTCTCGCGAGAGAACAATGCCTTCACAGGCGATCATGTGGAATTCTACTTCAATATGGCAGAGAGTTTAGCCAGTACAGTTTCAACACAGTATTTACAGCCTTTTGTTACCAATACGATTGCATTGGACGCCGGCAGTTGTACAAATCCTGATATTAACAATTTAAGTACTGCTTGTCGCAGAAGTTTCATTCGCAATTTTGCCAGCCGAGCATTTAGAAGGACTCTTCGCTTGGCCAGTGACAATCTTACCACTCGTTTTGGAGAGAATATTAATGAACTGAACTCTCTTGAAGAAGAATTCACCGGTGTTTCAACTCGCGATGGGGTCAATCGATTTCTCATCCGAGTTTTCATGTCACCCTCATTTTTGTTCCAAGTCGAAGATCAAAACTTGATTGCAAGTGCGAGTAACTCCGCAGAAGTCCACCAGTTGTCTGACCAGGCAATTATCAGTCGTCTTTCTTATCGGTTCTGGAACACCATGCCGGACGAACAACTTTGGAACATTGCAGATTCCTATGACCTTTCAACTGACACCGGCTTCACCCAGGCACTCAATCATATTCTTTCTGATCAAAGCAAACTCGATCGAGGCTTGCGCGAATTCTACAATGAGTGGTTAAAGCTCGGGCGCACCCCACAGTTTTCCGCCACACCGCAGTTGGATGTGGTCGCCGGAAACGTCAACTACGGACCAGAGCTTAGACAGGCTATGATTGATGAAGTGGAAGAGTTAGGATCGTTTATAACATCCTCTGGAGGAAGTTTTGATGATCTCTTTATGACGGATATTTCTTTCGCAAGAGACCCGGAGCTCCTCAAGGTTTATGGCCTCTCTACACCGGCACCAACCAATATAACAGTAAACAACGCCCCTCGCTTCCCCAGCTCACAACAACGAGCGGGAGTTCTCACTCGCGCCGCTATGCTTGTTTCAGGAAGCGAACTTTCAAGTCCTATTTTAAGAGGGGCCCATTTACGCAGAGACATCTTATGTATGGATTTGGGCGCACCACCCAATAATGCTCTAGAGCAATTTAACAACACACAAGTGGACTATAGACTCTCGACTCGTGACAAAACACAGATTAAAACTTCTGGCTCCAGTTGTGTCAGTTGTCACAGCATCATCAACCCGATCGGCTTTGCTTTCTCAAACTTTGACTCTATGGGAGCGTTCATCAGCGAAGAACCCATCTTTGATGACAACGGGACTTTTACAAACTCTCATGTCCCCGTTGACTCGCAAGTGGACCTCTCCAACATTCTCGGACCTGGCAGCCAAGCCAACAACGCTCGTGAAATGAGCCAACTGGTGGCATCACAGATTAGCACCAAGTCTTGTTTCAATGAGAAGGTCTTCACCTACTTCAACAATCGCGTTCCGGATGTCAATCAAGATGCCTGCCGTTTGGAGAGCACTTATCAATCACTGGACCCTAACTCTAGTCTACTTGATATGGCGCGAAAACTGGGTGAGGGAGCAGAGTTCAGATACCGTAAAATTGAAAATGAACTTTAAATTTTACTTTTCTTTTTCATTCGCTCGGCAGGGCTTCGTGTAGAAACACGAAACCTTTGGGAGTCGAAATGCCACGATTCAGTTGTGATTTCAGTATGTTATTGTTACGCTCAGGTGCTGAAATTTAAGCACTGCATGGAATTCGGCACTAAATTTAAGCAAATTATGCTGTGCGTAATTCCTGACCTTACGGCCAGTGATAAAACACTTTTTATGTTCAAGTTTGGAAATAGGCTTTTGCTACTGCTACTCGTTTCAGGTTGTGCGACCCACGCGGTTATTGATGAAGGTGAAATGAATCAAGCCAATGAAGAGGCGGGATTCCAATGGCCGGTTTACGGTGCTTCCCTGACGCAAAAATTTCGTCCCAAGAAAAAGTCTCCTTACCGTCGCCCCCATCGCGGCATCGACTTGGCAGCCACAAAAAACACACCGATCTATGCCATTGATCACGGAATCGTAACTTATGCCGGACATGGCAAAACCGGGTACGGTCGCTTAGTCGTGGTCACACATATGAACAAAAAATATAAAAGTTATTACGCTCACCTTTCACGATACAAAGTGAACCGAGGCGACATTGTTCGCAAAGGGGATCTCGTTGGGTTGATGGGACGATCTGGCAGAGCCACTGGAGTCCATCTGCATTTCGAAGTTCGCAAAGGCGAACTGGCGATCAACCCTTTGGATGTCTTGCCGTCGACACAACAGGCCGCCACTCAGCAAGCCAACCCACAACCTTAATATTACAATTCTTTGTAGGTGCGAGCGCCTAAGGAACGCAGCTTTGTCACCAATGGGGTGTAGTTGGGGTTGGCCTCTTCACGTCCGATCGCCTTATCAAGAGCTGTCTTTTTTCGACGATCGAACACATTCAGGTCGAGCTCGTCTATACTTGTCAAAAGATCGAACATTTTTTTTAGGTTCGTGAAGTCCAATCGCTTGGTTTTGCTTTCTTCATCGATCACATCGATGACACCTCTTTTTGAAAAAAGATACATAAGGGGCGTTGTTTTTACTTTGCCACTTTGACCGGTCATGACCTTATGGTTTGGGTCGGCCCCTTTTTCAAGAAGCCAACGGAAAATCCCAAAATTGAAATCATCGACAGCGCCGTACCAAGACTTGTTCAAGTCATTGGTGTTCAGCTCCTCTTGATTTAAAATGCGGAAAATAATGTTTTTGGCCGTATCGCCAGCCACTTTTCGCTCCACATACTCGCGAGCGTCGATGGAGGGATCATACTCTTCATTTTCTGTGAGAAGTTCTAAATCAATGTTTTCCTCAATCAAATACTCAAGAATTGCAAATTGCTCAGCCCGGATGACCGCCATCACCAACGTTAGCCCCTCGTTGTTGCGAATGTTGATGTCGGCACCTTCTTCCAACAAAGCTCTCAACTCTTCCAACTGCCCATTCTCGGCCGCATTGAAGGTCTGTAGTTTTATATCGGTTTCCCCGGCCTCTTTGGACGGGTCTGAGGCAGACGCTCGGGTTAAGCTTTGTGAGTGTTGGCCACAGCCCACGGTCACCATTAATAAAAATGCCAAAACTGTTTTTTTCATCAGATCTCCATCCCAATCCCTAGGGTGAAAGATTGTCCGCGTCGAGAGGCTTGCCATATTTTGCCTTCCTGTTCGAGGCGAACCTTTGGATTTAAAATATTCTTAATTTTGCCTTGTAAGCTCAATGTCTTTCCCAGTTTTTTGCGCATCACAAAATCCAACTGGTTCACCGGCATCTCCCAAATGTTGGGGAGCCCTTCAGGGGCGGTGTAAGCAATCCGTTTTCCATAAACGTTATAAGCCAAACTGGCGTTGAGTCGCCAAGGTTCATGCTCATAGTCCAAAAGAAAGTTCGCAGTGTATCCGGACTGTCCTTGCAAAGGACGATTGGTTTCGTTGCTCTCAGAATTTTGAATATTACCCAGTTGCACATCACTTACTATGTAAGCGTAATTTCCGGCCAGTGTGAACCGCCTTAACCAAGAACTAACAAAACCCAAATTTTTCGACAACTCAACTTCCACTCCATACAACGTCGCTCCATCCACATTGAAAAACGAAATCCGGGGGTCTGAACCGGCTGTGAACACCGACTCAATTGGGTTTTCAAAGTTTTTATAGAAGACACCAAACGACAAGTTCTCTTTTGGAGCAAAGTACCACTCCCAACGCGCGTCGTAGGCCTCGATCACCGTCGCTTTTAGACTCGGATTACCCTGAACATCGAAACCCGTATCAAAGTCCTGCCAAAGGGTATCGGAAAGCTCGCGCAGGTCCGGTCGAGAGATGGTTTCACTTTGCGCCAATCGCAATTGCATCTTCTTACTGATCTTCCAAGTCATGGATGAACCAGGAAGCCAGTCTTGTGTGTTGAGCTGACTGTAAATCGCATCTTTATCAAAAGGCGATACCGTATCCACCTTCTGCACCGAATCTTCATAACGGATCCCTGTGTTCAAAGTCAGAGACTTCAAAAGAGGCCACTGACTTTTAAAGTAGTAGGCATCGATCCGTTGGCGAGCCAAATAGTTATCGGTCGGACGCGTAGTATTCACTGCATCGAACGAGCCTTTGCACTGGCCAAGGATATTATCCAAATTAGAACTTAGGTCAGCATCGCAAGGAACGCCTGAGGGATCCAATGCAAATCGTGTCATCCCCGAAACCCGATTTTTGCGGGTACGATTTAACCCCACCGCCACCTTTCCTTTGCGTTTAGAGAACCAAGGGAATGGCGACTCCACCGAGAAGCCAAAGTCATCGGCTTTTTCCGAAAGGTTGTAGTAGCGACGCTCATAAGCGGTGTTGTCACCGGGGTTGTATACAAAGATGCCATTTTCATTCGGTGAGTAACGAGAGGTCACACGATGTGGTTCATCCCGGCGGGCTTTACTCTCGGCAAAGTGCCAATTGAATTTTAAATCGTTGAATGAGGAAAACTTGTCCTCTCCTTGAAACATAATTGTCTGCAACGTTCGAGCTGCAAACTCATACTCAGTTTGACGAATTGTGTTGTCCTCAGCGTTCTCCCCTTCCATCACCGCCACATAATCGGTGGAACTGCGAAGATTAATATAGTTGGTCGTTAAACTGTGATTTTTGAACAACTCCATCTGGTGACCTAAAATCCCACCCACAGTCACTTCTTTTTGTGTTTTTTCACGCAGGTAGTTGTCTTCCAATTCCAACTCCCCTTGGGGTTTGGCGTATCGATTTCTCTCTTCCTTTAGAAAGCCAATTTGATTTTTGTAAAGACCGGCTGCAGTCACTCCCATACGCAGGGGACCCATTTTCCAACTGTCACCCATGGAAATCGAAAGATCATTGAGAGTGTCACGATCTTCCGTCTGCAACGCATGACGATTGTTTTCTAAGATGCGATTCGGACTGTCTTCTGCTCCTTCGGGCAATCGGCGGCCGCCGTCGTCCACACCCAACCAGTCTGTACTCCCCTCTTTATAACCCTGCAATCTACCATTGTTGGAGTTAATTGAATTTGAAATTGTCGCTTTAAAAAAACCTTTATCGGGCATCGACTTCGTCTGTAACTGGACCACGCCGCCACCAAATTCTCCCGGTTGATTGGGAGAATAAGATTTTTGAATGATCATACTATCCAAAAACTGTACAGGAAATAGATCCAAAGGCACCACCCGACGACTGGGGTCGGGACTGGGGAGAGCCACACCGTTCAACAGCGTTGACGAGTAACGTTCACCCAAACCTCGCACGTAAACATACTTTCCATCTTTTAAGGTCAGGCCGGTCACACGCTTCAATGACCCGGCGGCATCACTGTCCCCCGACTTCGCCATTTGTTCCGCACTCATAACGTCAGCCACATCGGAAGCTTTCCGACGCACTTCTATTAAAGCTTGAATTGAGCCTTTTAAGTTAGGGGCCAAGACGACAAAGTCTTCCAGCACCAAACCAGCGGGGGTCAATTCTACCGTTTTCAATTCTATTTCACCGGTCGCAATATTCACATCGCGCACCACTTGTGTCGAAAACTTCGGATGGGTCACGGAGATCACTTGAGCTCCGGTTGGTAATGTCATTTTTACGGTTCCGGCGCGATTGGTGGTTCCACTGATTTGAGTTCCACGAGCGTAGACTTTAGCTCTGGCCACAGGCTCACCATTGACTGAAAGAACTTTTAAGTTCAAGTCTCCCGCATCGCTGGCGACCAAGGTCTTGGTTTTTTCTTGTTTCTTCGGCTCACTGAGATCACTGACAATCCCTTCCGAAAAAAAATTCAGCAAAAGTTGGGTCCGTTCAGACTCAATAATTTTAAAATCAACGGTTTGTACTTTCTCACCGTCTTTGATGTTTAGAGTGTGATTCCCTGGTTCTAAAGCCACTGTAACAAAACCAAACCCATCGGTTTGATAGGTCTTCTGGTCAATCCTCACTTCGTAGTTTTCAAGAGGTAAACCCGATTGCGAAACCAAAACATCCACGGCTCCTGGCCCAGCCCAAGCTAGAACGTTGACAAACATCAAAAAGAGAAAAGTACTAAATGGTTTCACTGCAGGCCCACTTTGCTTCTTTGCAATTGTTTATCTCACGTTTCAGTTCAATGGACTTTTCAAAGAGACCATCCCTATCAATAGAATTCAAATAACCTTCCGACTTGTCGAAATCACCAATTCGAAACAGGGAGTAAGCTACCGCGTAGCGAATCTCTTGGTCCTCTAATAACTGGTTTTTCTGCAACTGAGGAATCATAAATTTCAAGGAAAGGTAATCATCTTCTTCAAGATGCAAAGCCAACTTCTGTTTGAGGCGTTTCACCGGATCGGTGGTTGTCATATTAAGGAATCGCGCCCTATAAGACTTACCCACTTGTCGCAACATCTCTGATGCTTCAAAACTGAGAGAACTATTATGTTTCGCAGCCTGTTCTAAGGTAATCGCCGCTGAAAAGTTCTCACTCAAAGCCAAATAGTTCTGCGCCATTTCCAGTGCCACCATTTCTTTCTCTGGGCGACGCACTTGCAGAGCCTGCAGTAGAAGCAGAGATGTCTCGTACTGTTTCACCAAGCGAAATTGGCTAGCCATAGCAAGAACATCCTGAAAACCTTTGGGGTCTTGTAATGTTTGAAAAGCAATATCTTTTGCCGTCAAGTAGAGCTGTTCTTGCAAAAGGTAAGCGAACCGCTTTTTATTTAAAACACTTGTCGACAAACCGAGGGCTTCGGCGGCGGCTAAGACCTCCCAAGCTTTTTGTTTTTCACCTTGCTTCCAAAATATTTCACCCTTGATTAAAAAATAAGGCAGTTTTTGCTTTGCCTCTTTGTCTATTTTCTCAAGACTGATCGCCGCTTCATCTAACTGATCCAATTGCAGATAGGCTTCGGCTCGGTAAAGGTAGATTTCTTTTGACACGACCCCCAACTGGAGGCTGAGATCAAATTGTTTTAAGGCTTTCTGGTATTTCTTTTTATTGAGTTCGATCATTCCCCACAAGCTGGCGACAAGCCCCCTATTGTCTTGCGCGTCCTCAACATTCAATTTCTTTAGAGTTTTTCCTGCCCGATCGTAATAACCATCTTTTACCAAAATTTGCGCCAAGGCCAAATGATCAACATCCGTTTCTTCCGCCTGAGCAAAACCTTTGCTCACCACAAAGAAAACCAAGTAACAAAGTACCAATCTGAAGAACCAGAGGAAACAATTGGGAGATAAGGACGAAGCGAATCGATAGGATTTCTTCATCAATTCACCTGGAACTTCAATTTCTGTTTAACCCAAACACTCACAAACTGTCCCTTATACTCGGCTGGGCTGAAACTCCATGTTCGAACAGCCGACAGAGCGGCTTGCTCAAAAATGCCCTCAGGAAAACTGTCAAGTAATCGGACCTTTTCAACATCTCCCTCTTTATTGACCAATAGGTTGACGGTGACATGACCTTCAACATTCTGTTCTTTTGCTGACTCAGGGTACGGCACTGGCTCACGGTATTGAACCTGTGGTACACGATCCACCACGTCTTCGGTCATCACGGTGTCGCCCTGTTGGCTAAGCAGTTTTGAATCCCCTGCCGACAAACCAAGAATATCGATTCCTAAATCCAAACCCGAATTGGCAAATGCCAGATTCATTTTTGGTTTTAAGGACTTCACCTTATTGGATCGATTCTTAACCACTTTCTTTCTCTGAATTTTTTGCTGACGTTTCTTAACTTTTTTAGGTTCAAACTGAACACTATCCAGCACTTTCTTTTTCGAAAACTCAATCGTTCCATTCATGATATTCAAAAAAAGCACGACCATTACAAAGCCCAAAAAGGCGATGCCAACAGATTGAAAATACAAATTCCGTTTTTTAGGAGCCAAGTTCCGCCTCCGTTGCCACACCGATGTCTTTCACACCCGCCAAGCGACATTGATCCACCACATCAACCAACTTGTCGGCCGAGACTTTTTTATCGGTGACCACGAGGATGGATTTTGATTTTTCAGTGGCCACCATCTCGCGAATCTTACTTTGTAGAATCCAAGAGCGGATGTGCTGGCCGTCGACGTATATTTTTTCAGAACTGTCGATAAAAATGCGAATCGATTTGGAGCTGCTCGGTTTACTACTAGAAGCTCCCGGACGATTCAGGTCAATTTGCATATCTTTGATAAAGGTGGTGCTCACCATAAAAAAGATTAGCAGGATAAAAACCATGTCGATCAGTGGAGAAACATCCACACCTTCTTGGCCGACGTTATTTCGTCTTCTAAACTTCATGAGATTTCTCCTTAATAAGAATATTCCCTACTGTTCTTTCAAAAAACTCTGTTAATGATTTCTCTTGATGATCCAACTTTCGACCAATCAACAAACCTGGTATCGCGACCACCAAACCCATTTGAGTGGTAATTAATGCCTGAGAAATTCCGCCAGCAATTCCCCCACCTTGGGTAAACAGCGCCGCATCCTTCAGTGAGTCAAAAGTTTCGATCATTCCGATCACGGTTCCCAATAGCCCAAGAAGAGGAGCCACAATTACAATAGCTTTTACTGTTGTTTTTTGTCTGGCCAATTGCTGTGTGAAGTGATGCCATTCCACATGCAAAGCCGTTTCCAAGTCGGTTTTTGATTCTTGCCACCGCTTTTTAACGGATCGTAAAGCGTCGGATAAAACATCCTCGTCAGCAAGCTCTTCTTTGAGAACCGTTTCGGGGTTTTTCTTAATAAGATTGGATTTTAGGAAGAGATAACGATAGCCCAAAGCATACCACAAGACAGCTGACAGGACGGCCAAAACCCAGGCCACCCAACCTCCTTTATTTAAAAAATCAAAGGCACTGACGAAATTCATTTCGGTCCTTGTTGCTGGTTAAAGGCATTGCATGTGGCCAACGCCCACTTTTCCATATCGTTCTTAATCCCCTCTGTCTTAGCACTTAAAAACTGCCCCACTAATAGTGCGGGGATTGCCACAATCAACCCAAACATGGTTGTAACGAGAGCTTCCGAAATTCCACCAGAGAGCAACTTGGGATTCCCAGTTCCATACATTGTAATAATATCGAAGGTGGAGATCATTCCGGTTACGGTTCCAAGTAACCCCATCAAAGGCGCAACTGAGGCAATCACCAGGATTACCACTCCAAAACGGTCAATCAGTTGAGACTCTTTTAAAATGGCCTCCATAATACCGTCTTCCACTTTTTCAGGCTCTGACTTCAAAAAACTCAATGTTTTTGAAAGTACCCGTGACACCGCATTGTTTTGTCGCAACAGGATGTGTTGAGCCTCCTCGACGTTGCCATCTTTAACTTTTTGAAGTGCCGATGTGATAAATTTCTCGTCTCGAGCTTGGGCGCGACGGAGTAAAGCAAAACGAAGAAACGATATCATTAAAGCAAAAACACCCATGGCTACGATCAACCATCCGATCAGTCCGCCAGAGTTCATCACGTCCATCAACGTCTTTTCTTTTTGCGCTGTGAATTCTTTGTCAGGATTATCATAAAGAAAGAACCCCAATGTGGCCGGTACCTGATTTTGGCTCAAGACTGAAGCATCAGACCCCAACCACTGCCAAACTCGAAAGGTTCCTTCTCCACTAGGATAAAGAGCCGCAATCTTTCCATCGGACTCAGCAAAGCGAGCCACAGATCCCATAGTTACTATAGTTCCCTGTTTTTCTTCGCCATTTTTCCCATAGAAGCTTCCGGGCTTCTTCTCTATAGCTGTTGCCGTTTTTAAGCTGGTGGTGGCCTTTGAAAAAACACCTTGAATTTGTTCCAACAAAGGAATTTCCGTTTCGACGGCATTGGTGGCCGACTGGGACTTACTGTATTGGGCTTGTTTCAATGTAGTTTGTAAAAGGTCACGATTTTCCTGCTTGTTCTCGTAATCTCTTTCAATATCTGCCAATTTTTGCAGGGACACTTCATTGTCTGTTTGCATCTGCAACCACTGGTTTTCCATCTGTTTCAATTGAGATTCAGCGGACTGAACCTTTCCACCAAGGCTTGACCTCACTGCAGAGATTTTGTTCTCCAACTCTTTCTTATAGGTCGAGAGAAACAGGATTTCTCTTTGGTAGGCTGTTGTCAGCTCGTCCATTTTTGGTTTGGTGACGTCAACTGTGTTTTCTGCCCAAACCGGCGTGATCAAAAAAAGAACTATTATGTTACAGATAAGTTTCATGACCCACCTCAAATTTCCGTTGGTATGGTGAAGAAACCTTGGCGAATTTGCTTTTTCAATGACTGAAAAAAGGCCAAGGTTTGGGTTTGTTTGGTTTCATTTTTAAAAGCAGTGTAGCTCCATGTGTCGCCATTTCTGATGGCCATCCCGACATCGTCATTCTCTGTTTTAAAGTAGAGAAATAACATCCCCACTTTTACCACTTCGGCCAGGTACAGTTTGCCGTTGATCGGAATACTTTGTTTATGAAGACTGGTCTCGCGGGCCAATCTTTTTTCATCTTCGATCAAAGACCACAATTCGTTGGCCGCTCGAATCACTGAGACTTCATTTTTCGTGATCCGCTGACGAAGTTGTGACAAACTTTCTAATCGTTGTTTTTGTTTGAATGGCAATGAGGATTGAATCCACAATTCAAGATCTTCAATGGTGTTCATCAATACGGGTTGCAAAGCCTTCGATTCGATGGACGATTCTCCGATCTCTTTTTTCAACTTGCCAATCTTTTCGACCAATTGTTTTTTGCGAATCTCTTCATTTCTTATATTCGAGGCCAACTCGGCTTTTTGAATACTGAGAGCTTTCAGCTCACTGAGTACTTTTTCTCTTTCAGTTTTGTACTCATCATTTAAAAGTTCCACTTCCTGCCGCAACTCAATCACTTTTTTTGAAAGCGCTTGGTTATCGACACCCGCAAATCCAACCGTTGGCAGAAAAATAATACTTATAAGAAAAAAACGCATATTAGCCTCTAATGCAAAAAACGAGAGGATATAAAACCCTCTCGAAATAAAAATAAGTGCTCGAGGAAGTCAGCAAAACACCCTCCAAGCAAACAACAAATATTAATCGCGGGTTTGGATCCAAGACGTCCAGTCCTCCATACCCATGGCTCCACGGTAGTCAGTTTCTACATAGACATCGTAAAATGCTTCATCAAGATCAAGGTCTGCGGGAAAGATCTCTTCCAAAATCTCAGCGTCTTGCATCAATGAAGAGGTCGCCGCAGGCACCCAACCTTTTACTTGCAAGCTGCTACCAGCAACGATGGTGTTTCCCGTCATCTTAGCTGCCGGATCGTTGGCTTCACAGTCAGCGAATGTGTTTGTCGAAAAGCTCAATTGATTGGAACCAGAAGGGTCCATGCACCAAGTGTCAACACCCACCATCACAGAGTTAACCAATGTATAGTCGGTACCGCGACGAAGTTTCATGCCTTGAGAATTCACGCCACCAACAAAAGTGAAGTTAAGTAGAACCGGGTGAGAACGCAGTTTTTTATTGTTCTCATCAGATTTAGACGAGTCCGCTTCAACCATGTGACGGTCGTTGTCTTCACCGGCATCAGGGTAGTCACCAGCCACAACAACACCATTTTGCAAAAAGATGCGGGCGCCGTCAGTCGTGTCGATTCCATCATCTTCCCCTTTGTAGCAGAAAACGTTGCGAGCGGTTACAGCTCCACCAAAGAACTCGATACAGTCATCACTATTATAAAGAACAGCGATGTTTTCGATCAGAGTTCCAAGTCCGACAGAGTTAAAAGTCACACCGTTCAACTCTTTGCTTGAATCGATACGATCACCACCATACTCGACTTGCAAGTACTGAATCACACCAGAAGAATGGTTGTCATCGTCACCACCATAGAAACCGGTATTGGCTTCACCAGGGATCGTGCAAGTCGCGAAATCGTTACACTTATTGGATTTAGCTCTTCCACTAATCACCAAGCCACCCCAATCACCGGGACGTTTTTCGAACGTCGACGTGGTCATGTGCTCGCCTTGCGCAGAAGACATCAATACAGGAGCTGTGGCCGTGCCTTTGATTTTCAATTTCGAGTCACGAGTGACTGATAAGAAAGACTTGATGTCCCCTTGAACAGGAGTTCCATCGGCTGTTGTTGAACCTGCCCAAACACCGGTGCGGTCTTTTGCAGGGTTTAGAGCGAATATGGCAACACCAGGGTTCACAATCAGTGTTCCACCAACAACAGGCTCTGTGGGCTGAAGGTTGGAATCCAATTTCTCGCTACCAATATAAACGGCACCCAACATCATATAGTTGAAGCCACTGGTGAGCTCTAATGTTCCTGTGTAAGTGCCTTCAAGAACACAAGTGTCTTTGCCGGACATTTTTTTATCAAAAGCACGAAGTCCATTAGGACAAGCGTCGGCTGCAGCAAAAGCCAATACTGCAGTTACAAATAAGGTGATCTTAGTCATCATATCTCCCTCCAAAGGGGGGCCACAATTTTGCGGCAGTTAGTGTTCATTTCAACAACCAATTAAAAACACCAAACACCTGAATAGTAAAATCAAGATTACCTTTTTCTAAGTAAAGCTTGAGTTCAGTTTGTGTTTGAAAACTGTTGAGACTGTAAAGTTCTAATATAAGGAAGGTATCTTTATGCGCAAAAAAGATTAATATTAATATGTTTCGAACACTCTAGACTCTGGTCGATATTTTAAAGACTGGGTATTTGGGTATTTGGGTATTTGGGTATTTGGGTATTTGGGTATTTGGGTATTTTAAAAAAGCCACATAGAGGTTAGTTTCAAGCTTTTTTCGTTTTCAAAAACTCTTCCTCTATTATCCGCAGACTGCAGATTTCTGTCAATTTGATCGAACTGATAAAAAAGACCCATTCTGATTTTGTTCCCTTTAAGGTACCAGTTAACACCGCCAACAAAAGAATTCTGGCCGTATTCACTCAATTCTTTGAATCGATCCCATTTTTCATAGCGAAGAAACGGCGACAAATAGTAAAGATCTGTAAGGACATACTCTCCTTGAACGAAATAGCCTTCGCTGCTACCTTCATTCTTTGTCGAGGCTGAGAAGTCTTCTACCACTCCTTCAAAATAAAAATATTCACTCAACAGAGAGAAATTTCTAAAATGGAATGACAACTCAAAGTTCGTCAGCGACCGATCGACCTGATCGATTTGCGTTGCCGCGGAATTTTGATATTCTATTCCCCCCAAATAGAAGGTGCCTACTCCAAATGAAAAATGCTGACCTTCTGCAAAATAAGACTCCCGCAACCTTTTATCTTCCCAATTTTTTATTGGGTACAATCTGACTTTACCACCGACCATAAAATTCTGGCCATCAATGGAGCCACCCAGCTTGTTCCCTTTTGCATCAAAAAACTTTGCGGAATGCACACCATCACCGGCCACAAGTTGGAACGATAGGTATTCAAAAGTCCCAAGCAATTGAACGTTTGAAGCTCGACGATTATGACTAACATACTGAGCTGCTGCATCCGCGACATGCGCACGATCTAGGAGCAATAGTTTCGAAGAACTGACGGTTTCAGAGCGAGAAACATCCACCTTGGCGCGGAAGGCTCTAAGCTTAATCCCTTCAATCCCAAGCACACTTTTTATCTGAACATAGGCATCCCCAATATTGAAGTCACCCTCTCCTTTGTCAATTTTATTGGCGTCATCATTTCGAACGTCCATATAGAATTTTACATCATCCTCATAGTTTGCCTGAAACTGGAGCCTTGCTCTACGAATGTAGAAGTCACTAAAACCTTGCTGGTCTCCTCCTTGTTCAGTAGACTCTGAATGCTTGGTGATCGTTTGAAGTCGTGCTCCCAATTTAATTTTTAGGGGTAAATTTTCATCGACATTCCCCAATTCACGGCCCCAGCTCCCGTCGTCTTGCCCCAATGGAAAAGAGGCCGCTAAGGCATCTGAGGTTGATGCAGCGACGCCCATTACAAACAAGTAGCGAAAAAAAGACACAATATGAATCCTAACTAGTTTTTCCCTCAACAAATTATGTATGGGCACAATCTAAGTTAAGAAAATCATAGACACGGGAAGCAAGAAGAAAACAAATCCCACATAACCAAACCCAACAAGCACTGTTTTATCAATGGTTGTTGCGAGCCACTCAGCGCTACGGATGGGTAATTCTCTAAGCGGTTTAATAACAAAAAATATCAAAGTACCTAGAAGATTAAAAAGCAAATGTACAAGTGCAATCGCCAACCCGGCAACATTCCCAGTCATTGCTGCAAGCAAGGCGGTTGCCGTCGTACCAATATTGGCACCAACAGTTACAGGATAGATCGAGCGAAGACTCAAAACTCCAGAGCCAGCAAGTGGAACTAAAATCGATGTTGTAATTGAACTGGATTGGGCCGCAATAGTCGTTGCAATCCCAAATCCAACAGCCCCGTATTGGTTTTTGTTGAATACGTTATCAACAATTTTTGACTCTTTTTGAGCGACCACTTTATTCATAGTTTTAACAATTAACGAGAGAGTAGTAATAATAATGACTGCTGCGAACCCCAACATGACTGGCGCTAAATATGTAGACCCAAACGAACCTGAGACCGATTGCACCAAGTGAACAGCCGGCTTCACAGCCATTTTTATTGGACTAGAGAAACTCACTCCCGAACTGGTTCCATAAAGTATTGATGCCAAAAATGTAGAAGTTTTTTCGATAAAGCCCGTTTTAATTTCAATTGGAAACAGTACAATTACAGAGAAAATATTGAAGAAATCATGCACAGTTGCGGCTGCGAAAGCTCTTTTGAAGTTGGTATTATTTCGAATATACCCAAGAGAAACAATGGTGTTGGTGATCGAGGTCCCTAAATTCGCACCTAAAATCATGGGAACCGCTCCCCCAACCGACATGGTTCCTGCTGCTACCAAACCGACAATAATAGACGTTGTTACGGAGGAGCTTTGAAAAAGAACGGTCGCAAGCATCCCAGCCATTAACCCCGAAAACGGGTTGGCAGTCACAACAAGAAGAGACTCGGCAAAACCGCTGCCTAACAGCTTAAGACCACCTGAAAGAGATTTTACTCCAACCAAGAAAAGATAAAGTAAAACAAGGACAGTTAAAATACGTAAAAGAAGTTCCGTTTTTTTACTATCACTAATTCTTTCAAAGATATCAGCCATAAAGCTCTCCTGATAATTTTCTCTTATATTTAATCAAAAATGAGTGAGAAATCGCGTCAGGTAATTGTGAAGATTAGGTCAAGAACCCTAACAAACTTGAAGCCGGATTCAGTGACAGTAAATATTAATCATTTCAACAACTTAGACGATTCAGTGGATCCCTCGCTTTGAGTCTCAAAACATTAAGTGCTTCCCAGACGTTGGGTTTTTGTAAAAAACACAAAACCCTTGCGAATGGTCTAGGTCCAGGCAGCAATTAGCCCTAATTTTTGCGCCTCCCCTCCCCGAATGGCCATTTGCTATATTAATCACTCGTCTTTCTTTTGAGGCAGTGATTAAGGCTTTTTAAAACATGATAGTTTTTGCTAGCCTAAGAGTGATGCTGAAATTCTTTCTGCGACTCACAATTTTATGCTCACTTCTGCCGCTCCCTGCTAACGCCTTTGATGACCTCAAGCAAGCTTGGAATGTGGACCTTCTCTATCATTATAGTCGCATGGAACGCGCCACGCTTTTGCAAACGGACAATATCCAAAGTCGACAAGGTATAATGCTACAATTCGAATACGAAGATCAAATTGATCTGTTTTGGCGCTGGTACTTCGGAGGAGATTTCACATTTGCTCGTTACGAAGCCGCCCCCACCGTGATATTTTCTCCGCAGGAACAGTTCCCTGCACAAATTTATCTTGGTACGGGTTTTCAACTGGGCGCCTTAAAAAGTTTTGAAATCTTTTTTGGACTCGGAGGCGCCACCGAGCACTACCTGACTCTCACCGGCCCCAACACCTTTGATTTTAAAAACGAGTACTCAGCTCGCGCTCACCTTGGTTTCAGCTGGCGTTTCTTAAGTATCACCGGCGCCACCGCCAAACTCTTAGCCCGCTACTCGCTCCCAGTGACCGAAGTCGACCACAGCGGAACAAGCCTGTCCTATCGAGGCATTCTCGATGGAACCCTACGAATTCGAGGCAGCTACGACTCCCTGTTCAGCCTATATGGTGGCGTTCGCTTCGAAGACTACCGCACCTCCAACCAAGGTATCACCTACTTCATCACCCGCATCTACGCCGGCTTCGGCCTCCACTTCCATTAGGTGCCAGGCCCTGTTCCTGCTCGCACCGCATCTCAAATTGGGTAAGGCGTATCCTTTTCTTCACACACTGCATCCCGAATTGGGTAAGGCGTACCTTTTTTCGGAAGCTGATCTTCCTGTAAAGAGTGCATGTGTCTAAGTTGAACGATTGGTGTTTCAATATGAGAAAAACTTAACAATTGGTCTAAAATGCCGATAAGGTCAATGGAGTGTAGGCCTATGTGGTACGTAGTTTCAGAGGTCTCGCAAAAAGTGAAATCTTTTTTCGGACCCCTTCCATTTTATGTATTGTTGGTCCTAGCTGTAACCAGCTGTGGCGGCCCTCCTCAATTTCCAGCAGAAGGTGAAGAAACTCCCGCAGTTCTTGAACTGGATGCAAACTCCGTTGTGGATTTTACCGATCGAATCACCGGGCAAGACTTCATTTTTACTTTGCAGATCAACAATCTTTCCAATTCAGTACCTGCATCCAATATCGTCGTCAACGGTGGTCCTTACGCCCCTTACAGTTTTACTGGCGGAGCCTTTCCTGGTGACAATGGGAACTGTGGTACCACGATCAATGAAGGCAGTTCTTGTTTTATTGAACTTGTTATATCACCTCCCATGACTGGAAGTTACAATACAAGCATTGTTTTGCAGTACTTTGACGGGTTGGAAAATCAAGACTTACTGTTAAACTTGTCAGCAGATGTGCGTGATCCTTACCCCGCCATTCTCACCTTCACACCAAGCACTGATATTGACTATGGAGTGATCGCAGTGGGTGGTTTTTCTGAAGTGACACTAACTTTGGAAAATTCAGGAGAACAAAACGCAACATCGATTGCCCTCAATGGCCTCACTTCTCCATTTACGATTCCAGCCACGGACTGCACGGCAATTCTCACCCCCGGAGCCTCATGCCAGCTGACTTTGCGTTTTGCCCCAAGCACCGCCAACAGTTATCTCGACAGTTTGAATGTGGACTACAACGATAGTGTGGGTTCGCAAGCCATCACTCGTAACTTGTCGGGCGAAGGACGA
>CBDUOS010000011.1:0-35866 GCA_965368905.1 uncultured Bdellovibrionales bacterium
CTCTTTCTTCGCTTAGACCGAGTGCTTCTTTTGCATTTTCAAAAGTGCGTCGTTCGTAGACCAAGCACCAATAGAGAAAGAAAAGGTCAGGATCTTTTAGAAAAGCGGCTTGCTGCTCATTGGAATAGGTCACACTCTTAATCTTTCCATCATCAATAATTTCAACGATGGAAACACCAACCACACGACAGATCTCCACTAATCGTTGAAATGACCCATCTTTCGCTGCAAATATCTTTTTTATCCCTGACTCAGTCATCCCGATCTCACTGCCCAATTGTCGGTATGTTATTTTACGTTCCTTGAGGACTCTTTTCAGAGCTTGGATTGCATTGCGGTACTCATTGAGAGCCTGGTTCGGGGTAGCCATAGCCAAAAAAGTACCTTAATTAGGTACTTATGACAAATTAATTCTTATTAAAGGGTATAATATGTATATTTCAGCTGAATTTGATTGAGGAGGAGATATGAACTTTTTGGTTTCACTATTTATGACAATGAATGCAGTGGGAGCGTCTTCTCCTCAGTCGACTCTGGAGGCAAAAGTGACTATAGAAGAATCTTACTATCCTGATATTACCTATAAATCTGAAAGAGATGGCTGGAGTCTCTTTGGTTGTCGTGTCGAGAAAGTACGATTGACTGGAAAAGACCCCGTTACTTTTGAAGACCGACATGTGGATTTGAGTTTTTACCAATCTCGTAACAATTCAAAAGAAAGAGCTGTAATTATCCTTCCTCCAACTGGTGGTGTGAACATCTTGGATCGTGGTTATGCCAATGAAATATGTTCGAGCGGGATGACAGCAGTAGTTGTATCGGGTTGGGCGCACCAGAACGAAACAAGTCTCGACTATAAAATGCATAACTATGGTGCGCTGCGAGCATTAGCGGCAACCCGACACACTGTAGAATTTCTATTTCAAAAGAATTATAAGTCGATCGGACTTTTGGGAACTAGTATAGGGGCGGTGACAGGTTCTCTTGCACTCGGTTTTGAGTCGCGTATTTCATCAGCAGTTTTGATCGCAGGCGGAGCCCATTTTACGGATATAATTGTTACGAGTGATGAGTCGGGGGCAACAAAGCTTCGAGAAAGAAGAATGAAGGCCTTCGGTTATGAGAGCTTAGACGAATATGCCGAGGCGGTGAAATCCCATGTTTGGGTTGAGCCTAAAAACTTTTTGTCAGCAAGTGATGACAGAGAAACATTGGTCATCAGTGCGGATCAAGACACGACCGTCTTATCTGAATATCAGTACGCCCTTGCTGACCTGTTGCAGGCGGACCATATGCGCAAACAAGGGGATCATCTCGAAGTGATAAAATCTAGTTTTTGGCAAAACCGAAGTGATATTGCTGGTTTTTTTCAAGAGTCATTGTAAAAAAGTATCACGCCGATTCCTGAAATTGCAGGATGCTGGAAATAGAATTCAAATAAATAAAAGCTCTTTGAATCGTCCCAAGCTTCCATTGGATTCGATTCTTTGTATGAGTGGAGCCAGAATAAGAAGAACGAATGCCCCCAAGATTGTTGGGACGAACCAAATATTTAAAACCATTCCAGTGGTGAGGTGAAAAAGAATAGCTGCAACTCCCCAAAATAGAAAAAATCGTTCAGTTAGAACGGGGATGATAGAAAAAACCTGGAAAACAAGAGCTATGGAAAAGCCAGCGACTAAAATCTCAGGATGCTCGACAGTTAAAAATGTTAATAACGAATCACTAGGTCCATTTCCCTCAGCCGTGGCAAGGGCTAGGTGTTCGAAAGAAGCCTCCTGCCAATTTGAAAACCCAAGCCTTCGCAATTTCCAAATTCCAGAAATAAAATAGAAACTCAAGAGTGTGGCTTGCATTAACCGTAGACTGAAAATATTCTTTGAGTGGTTGAAGATTTGATGTCGATCAATCGTACACATTAGGATGGATGAAATCAGCCAAATATGTTCTGAGTGATAAATATTCCCTGATCCGAACTTGATTAATAGCAGAGTTATTAGCAGAAGCGATACCACAACCCGATTCAAAAGTATCGGGCGAACAATGCACAGAACAAGAAATGCAATCTCAAGAATGAAAAGTGATTGATCTCGAGTGACATGTGTTGATTTGAAAAAGTAATCCCAATGGTGCAGAAAAACTGTGGTTAAGACGATATAATATAGACGCAAAAAAGTATGGGTCATAGTTGTGTTTTCTCCAATACCTTAAGTTTCTCCTTTAAAATAAAATGTTGATAAAGAGATCCTGACAGAATTTGCAACTCAAGGTAACCGCACCGACAATATTGAATCAACAGAGAGCTGAATTGATTTTTAATGTCATTTATTTTTCGGTCCTTCACTAGTTGGTAAAATAGAGTTCGGTCGATTTTGGATTGTGTAAAGAACCGATCATGATCTCGTAATAGGTAACTTTCTCCATTATCCCAGGTGATATCAACAACTGAGGATTGAGTTTTGTCGCTGAATAAGGACCAAGTTGAAAAAAACAACATATCATTTCCGTCATTGAAAACGGGAAGTGCCCAATGAGAGATCCCAACGAGTATAAGGAAATAAAAAAGAACAATTGATTTTGTCATCTGAGCAAAGCCCCCATTTGACGAACGGCATTAAGAACTCAAATTTATCTCAGGGTTGTGTGATCAGCAAGGGGTTCTGGTAAAGTTTTCTTATGGTCGCAAATAAAAGAGTTATATTTCATGTAGGTGCACTTGTATGTGTAGGGGCTCTCATGAAATTTTTTGGTCCCGAAAACTCATTGGATGCGAAAATATACTACACGGGCGAAGAAGCCCGCGAATTTTTAAAGGGACTGGGTGATGGACAAAGCGACTCTTATTTTATTAATGAGCTTCTTGACCTCTTATTTATCTTCCTCTACAGCACCCTTGCCTTCATCAGTGCCAGACGAATATTCAAGACCCTAGCCTTCGCCCCTTGGTTTGCGTTGGTTCCAGGAGTATTCGATCTGATTGAAACTTCAACTATTCTATTCATTTTAAAAGTTGGCGATACTCTTTTGGCCCTTGATAATTTGGGTTTGGTGACTTTTTTAAAGTGGGCCACAGGGGTTGTCCTCGTTGTTTTGGCCCTAGTAAAAATCAGTATAGATAAGGGTTGGTGGTCTAGATATTATTGGCGACCATTCAGATAAGTTCACGGCATCGAAGATTCCGTTATTCTTGTTTTTAAAGACAGCAATAGGAAGTGTCGTTGTGGCTTTTAGAACGACTGAGTAAATGATCTGTCTAACAAACTGATAGTCTTTATCCAAGAGTCCAACCATTGGTAAAAGTTTTTCAGATATTTTGTCATGGTTCCAAGTTATCTCTTATGCTAGGATTTTCTCTATGAGTCGTATGTTTCACAAAGTTGAAATTGAATTATCGAGCAAGTGTAACGCAGCTTGTCCGGGGTGTTTAAGAACCATTCTCGATAGCAAAAAAATTCAATATGAAAAAAGAGATTTAGATATTAAAACTTTTCAAAGAAGATTCGAACACATACCAATATCCGAGACGCAGGTGAAACTTTGTGGTGTTTTGGGCGATCCCATAATGCATCCCGAAATATTAAATTTTGTAAAGTGGCTTTTAAAAAAAGGAGCTTTTGTTGAAATATCCACCAACGGAGGATTAGGAAAACAAGAGCTTTGGCGACAATTGGGGAAACTCAGTCTTTCTACTCAGCGTTTAAGGGTTATGTTCTCAGTGGATGGCCTTGATCAAACCAATGCAATCTATAGGAAAAGAACAAAATTCGAAACTATTTGGCGTAACATGGAGATCTATGCAAAAACTGGAGGCGCTGCTTGTTGGGTGTTTATAAATTTTGATCATAACAATCAGGAAAAAGAAGTTGTTCGGGAAAAGGCTAAAGAATTGGGTTTCGATTTTTTAATTCGCAGGGCTGTTCGCAATAGTTTTCCCAACCTGAATAAAGTCGAAAAGTTAAAACAAGTGACAGCCGTATCATCAGAAGCCAAGCACGAATATGCTAGTAAAGCCACTGCAATGATGAATAATGATATTAGTTTGCTTGATTCGAATTCTGTTTTTTGCAAATATCATCATCAAAATGAAATTTTTGTTTCATCTTTAGGTGAAGTTTGGCCGTGCTGCTTTTTGTGGGATGAATTTAATCAACCGAATTCTAATTTCCAAGAGAAACTAAATTTGAAAACCCTTGAAGTGGGTTGGAATTCCCTACATGTTAAGAGTCTAGCTGAAGTCTTAGATGGACCATTGTTTAGAGAAATAGAATCTTTTTGGTCATCGAAAGAGGATTTTTTTATCAAACGTTGTTTCAAATCTTGTGGAGAGAAAGGAAATTTGCAGAATACTTTTTCTGTGAACTGAGGAATGATGGGTTTCAATCAAATTGATTTACAATACAGCCATGGGCTATCGGTGACTTGGGATATTGGAAGACGATGTAATTTAGACTGCACCTACTGTCCATCATATCGTCACGACAATCATAGTCCTTTTGCTGATTTACACAAATTAAAGCTTACAGGTGATTTTGTTTTCAAATATCTAGATCTCTACATGAGTCACCGGGTAAACAAAGAAGCAAAAATAGACTTCACTGGCGGAGAACCAACAATAAATCCTGAATTTCAAAAATTTTCTCGTTGGTTAAGAGAAACTCACGAGAATGACTATAAAAACCGTTATAGGCTTGAGATTTGTCTTACTTCGAATGGCATTTTAAATGAGAGAATGCGACAGAATGTTGTTGAAAATTTTGACTATGCCACATTTTCACACCATATAGAGTCCAGTCCTCCACAGAAAAAAAGATTTATCGAAAACATTAAGTTTTTCAAAGAAAAGAAATTTCGTTTTAAAGTGAATGTAATGTTTCATGCTAGACCGGACTATTTCAATGAGTGTATGTTTCTTTCAAAAACCTTAAAACAGATGGATGTTGATTTTGTGCCGAGACTGATTGGCGAAAAGGACAATAAGGATCGTTACAATCACCAATATTCTCCCGAGCAGCTTGCCTGGATCAAATCCTATTGGAGAAACCCAAATGAAGCAGTTTTCAAAATTTCAGAGAAAGATGAGAAAGTTAACAAGACAACGATAGAAAAAAAATCAGGTTGCACAATTGGACGACCATGTTGCGGTAGTCGAAGCATGTTCGTGGGAGATGCTAAGGAAACTACATACGTAAGTTCAACAAATTTTAAGAATTGGTATTGTGCTGTGAACTGGTTTTTCTTGCATATAGAGCAACAGACTGGTGAAGTATTCCACCACCAAACTTGCCAGGCTCGTTTTGACCACAGTCGTGGTCCAATTGGGCGATTAGACAATACAGAGGTAATATTAACAGAGCTAGAACGCCGTATGAAAGCGGGTCAACTACCGATTATTAAGTGTTCGAAGAAGACTTGCGCTTGTGGACTATGTGCTCCTAAAGCTCGAAATTTAAGTGATCTTCATAGCCTTTTACCTCGACATGTCAACGAGGCTGTTTTCAAGAACAATTCAATGGTAAATATATCTGATGAGCCAAATTAAATCTTCAACTTATTGTCCGATTCCTTGGTTATTTCAGGCCACAAGAAACAATGGTGATATACGAATTTGTTGTCAGGCCAATGTTTCTGAGAATAAAGGGATTGTGCGAGATGAGAATCAGAAACCTTACAATGCTAAGTTCGGAAATCTCGATAAGGCTCGAAATGCTCCGTTAATGAAAAAGGTTCGAAAAAACATGATGGAAGGCCGATGGTCTGATGAATGCATTCGTTGCCAAGAAGAAGAGGACGCGGGCTTAAATTCTCGCCGAAATTATGAAATGAATAATTGGAGTGTACGCCTTTCAGATCTGGAAAAATACACTGAGAAAGATGGCACGATCGATACCAAAAAAGCTCCTATCCGATATTATGATTTGCGTTTTGGGAACAAATGTAACTTGGCTTGTAGAATGTGTGGACCAATGGACAGTGACCTTTGGTATAAAGACTGGGTTCAAATGCGTGAACAGAGTTTTTATTATGATAGTCACGGCAAAGTAGAACTCGAGCAAAAGGGGAACAATTGGTTTGATAAGAATAAGAGTTATCAATGGTATGAAGACAATAAGTTTTGGGAATCTCTTGAAGAATTCAAAGAGACTTTGCAGCATATCTATATGGCAGGTGGCGAGCCATTGTTAATTAAGGAACATTATAAGTTCCTTGAAAGATGTGTTGAATCAAAAGTAAGTCAAAACATCATCCTAGAATATAACACCAATATGACGGTTTTGCCTGATCGGGTTTTACAGCTCTGGAAAAGTTTTAAAGAAGTTAGAGTGGGTGCAAGTATCGATGGCTTTGGAGATGTTCTAGAGTTTCAAAGACATCCTGCGAAGTGGGGAGAAATATATACTAACCTTAAAAAACTTGATCGCTTAAAATATCCGATCGTTTCTTGGATGGCTTGTACAGTAACGGTATATAATGTGATGCATGTACCAGAGTTTATGCGTTGGAAAGTCGAAGAGAGTGGTTTTAAAAATATTAACAACACTAAAAAGCGGCCTGTAATCACCTACCATATGGCTCATAAGCCCGAACATTTGAATGTCTGTGTACTAACGGAAGCACAAAAAAAAGAGGTCCAGAGGCACTATGATGAGTATCGCAAATATTTTAGAAGCAATTTTTCTTCCATTTTGGCAGATGCTTCAATTGATGTCCTAGATTCTATAGAAAAGTATATGATGAGCAAGAGCTATACTGATAGCTTTTATCCCACCTTACAAGAGTACAATGAACGTTTAGATAAAATCAGAGGTCAAGATAGCTCTAAATTTCTACCCTTGGGTCTTTGTAATATGAATAGCCCAGTCCGTTCAGACTTAATTTAAAAGAGTTTTTCTCGTCTGGGAACTTCGCTTCATGAATCTGTTTAGAATCAAAAAAAATGATTTTTCCGGTCTCCCATACAGCATCAGAGAAGGTATCCATTGCGTTGTCACTATGGGGGTAAATAACTTTGTCTAAAGTTCGAAAATGACCTTCGCCATCCCAATTGACTTTCTTCGGCACAAAAAAATCGTAAAATCGAGTGAGATGAGGAACTCCGTTAATAGCGAGAGGTATAATCATGCCCATTTCGCACAACTCGTTTTGTTCTAAAAACAAATTTCGATCATTGTGAAGGCCAACAGGATTAACTGAATTAAAAATCTCAAAATGCCAAATCAAATCTCGAGTTTCAGGGAACTGATCTAGAACAGAGTGAAGAATATCATTTAACCGACTTGAGGGCTTCTTAAAGAAATTTCCAGTACGAAATTTCTTTGGGAAATTTTCGTCATCACTAATGACTTTACTAACTTGGTTGTTAACCTCAATCCAGACTGAATCTTCGAGATTAAGGGGGTAGATTTTCGGTGAAATTTTTAATCTTTCAGTGGTTGCTGTAAACATACCAAAATTCCAGTTTTCTTTTTCGTCATCCCTTCAATATCTAAAAAGGAAGCACAATGATTAAACTTACTATTAAAAACAAAAATATCACCGATTTTCCATTGATAAGCATATTTAATGCTAAATCCTTTATAGGCTTCTCGATATGTTTGTTCCCACCAACTTCCCCAGTATTTAACACCATCTTCTTCAGATATCTTGTAATCGTCAGACCAATTGGGGTAGTAAGTTGGATCAAAAATCGGTTTGTTGTGATACGGCTTATAATCAGGTCCCTTTTTGTAAACTGGTGAAACCCATTCAGTGTGAGTTGGAGATGTTTGATCAAAAATTATAGTATAGGGCGCGCGGTTCTGGGGCTCAAAGTCCAGAGGAATAACCATTTGGTAGTGGCCCTCATCTTTGCCTAAATTATCACAGTGAAGGGCATAAGCGATTTGTAGTTCATAAAAATTCATTGAAAAATAATCGTAGTCTTCTCGCGCAAAGGGTAGTTCTCTGTCGAGCCTCTCCGCCATATCCTTAAATAATTGAAAGGGTGGTTGAATAACAAAAAGTTGATTCTTACGACCTTTTGGATCAGAAGCCCTATCTTTTTTACTATAGGGGTTCTCTCGGAGTTCTGTCATTTTACTTTTTAGTTGACTGATCTCGCTCGAAGTAAAAACATCACGTAAAACATAGTAATCACTATATTTGTGGATTTTTGTTTGGATAAGTCTGTTCAGTTTCTGGATGAATTGCATTTGTTTCCCTCGCCATATCAAAGATGTCAGAAAATTGCGGATAAATTGAAGAAAAACTTTGTTTTCTGTACTGGTCTGTTTTTTCTATATATTCACATAAATTACCGAGCAAATGGGAGTTATCTTTGCTGTTCATATATTTGAGAATGTGTTGCAAACTGCCTCTCATAGCCTTTGGGTACCAAACTTTTAAATAGGGTTGAAATTTGGCCGTTACCTTCTCTTTAAGTGCAGGAGGTAAAACAGTAACAGACAGAATCTGCGGATATGTTAGGTGGGTTGGGTTAATTGTTGTTTTGGTGTGCCCAACATTTTCATACCACCATAAAATAGTTTCAGGCAGGTGATATACGTTAAGGATACTTACCGTCGATCGCAATAATACTTCGAAATTATCTAATTTACTGAGTTCAAAATAAGCCCGTGTTGTCTTTTCTGTCACTTCGAACTTTGATGGCCATCTTATATACTCACTTTCTCCAGGGTCTGAACTATCAAAACTAAGTGCAAACTCAACTCTCTTTAATTTTTTCCATTTTTCAACCCATTGCGGTTTAGGATAGATAGTGCAATTGGTGCTATAGTTGAGAAAGATTTTTGAGGGATCAGAGGTCAGTTCAAGTAGTTTGTCCAAAATTGTCCAATGTTCAGGTGTTATCAATGGTTCGCCACCTGTAAATTTTAAATGGACTAAATCTTTAATAAATGGATCAATATTTGAAATATCGGTTTTAGAAATTTTTTGAGAACTTTTTGCTTCTCCCCAATGTTTCAATTCTTCGTCGTACCATTTCAATGAATAACGGCTGTCACACATACGGCAGGCTAGATTGCATGCGTTTGAAATAGCCAATTCAAGCCAGCGTATTTTCGGCTTTTCAATATCGACCAAGTCTTCTATAACCAAAGATGTACTATCATTGTACCGCTGACGTAAACTTTTCTTACCACTGGCCTCTTCTTCATAACATCGCTTACAACCAGCAATAGTTTCTCCGTTCAGCATTTTAGAGCGAATATTGGACATCCATTGCCCGTAAAAAATGTTAGAGAGGCTATCATTTTTTAGATTAATTTCGTCTGGTCTTTGTCCTTCATCAAAGCGACAGCAAGGTTTTACTCGCCCCGTTGGATCTAAAAACTGATGAATCCAGGGCATCGAGCAAAAAGAAGAGTTTAATTTTAGTTCACTTAGAGTTTTTTTCATGACTGTCGATCCATACTGCCAAAATTTTCATTAAAATGATCATAGATTTGGGGAGTTTTAATGGGTGTTTCTTTGTAGGCATCCAGCTCCATCAATAAATGTTCTGTCGCTTTCTCAACAATCGGGTAGTTTAATTCTTTGCATTTATCCTTTAATCGAAGCCAACGTTTGATGCGAGTGACCCGATTATTGTCACCACAAACCCAATTCCCATGGTTATCCCATTGAATGCCCATCTTCTCTTGCCGATTATAAAGTGGGGAGCCGGGAACTATGTCAAGGGTCGGGCCAAGCGCTACACTACGAACCAATCCCTTCTGGTTGATCCAATTGTATCGTTCCAGTAGATTGAGAGTTTTTTGGAACTCCTCTTCCGTTTCAGTTGGATAACCGACCAGAAGAAGCCACGCCATTTCTATTCCGTAGTTAGCGCAAGTTTTAAAAGTAAAATCAAGTGCCTTGTCATCAAACATTTTTTTCATATCGTTACGAACAATTTCAGAACCACTTTCAACGCCAATGCTGACAAAAAAACAACCCGCTTCTTTCATTAGCGCGTACACTTCTTCCTTCATATGTGGTTCTGGTCGAGCAATGAATTGTCCCTGCCACTTAACGGGTTCCATAACTCCATTATCTCGATACTTAATCAGAGTTGTGCATAAATCTTTCAATTGTTTAACTGACCCATTAAGTAAGGAGTCAGTAAATAGAAATCGTTTTGCTCCATACTTGGTGTTTTGCAACATCATTTCTTCTGCAATATGTTCTCCCGAACGATAACGAAATTTAGGCCATAGACTCTGTACATCACAAAAGTCGCACTTTCGCACACAACCTCTTGATCCGGTGATATAGATAAACTCTGTCCCTAGATTGTTCATGTCCTTAATTCGAGGATCATTCCATTGTCGAGGGTATTTGGAAAACTCAAAGTCACTGTAATCGGGAATTGGGACTTGATCTAAATCAGCAATCTGCTGTGCAGGATTGCCATTGATTCCGGGCTGGTCGAATTCACCTTTAAGTACATGGATAATAGGCTCTTCCCCTTCGCCGATGACATAGGCATCGACTAGGCCTTTTTCAAATAACTTTGGGCTAACCCTCTCAGAGTAGGAGCCTCCGGTAACAATCTTAACGCGAGGGAGTTGTTCTCGAATCAATTGGCAGAGTTTTCGACAGATCCACCGAGAGCGTTGACTAAAAATGGTGATTCCAATCCATTTCGGATTTTTAAGTCGAATTTTTTCGATCCATTTTACGGCCTCATGCTTAAGGGTAGAATCCCAAAACAAATCAAATTTATCCTGGTGTCGAAATGTTAAGTCCGTATCAAACCACATGTGTCCGTACTTCGTTGAATCGAGAGCATGCCAGAGCTCTAGATTAAGATCTAAGCAAAATGAGGTAAAGCCGTGCTTTTCAACCTGTGCTTTAAGAATTGCCGGGGCAGTAATAGGACTTCTCAGTTCTAAACGTGGCAATGAAAGAAAAACGATGTCTATAGAACTCACCTATGCCTCCGCCTGTCGAATAACTTTTAAATTGCGATTTTTTCCGTACCCTGAACTGAACTCGAACTTTTCTCCGCAAGTGCGGCCACATGTGAAAACTCTTTTGTATTTATCATCTGGGCTTTCCCAGGACTTTGGTAGATACGATTTAAAGAACTCATGATCTAAAACATCCCAACCATGTTGTCGAAGATTGTTAAAGTTATTTCCATAGAGCTCTAAGAAATGGTCAAAGCTTTTTGTCTGTGGTGTTTCTCGCAAGAAATACATAGGTGCTCCAAACCAACAGCAAGGCCAGAGACGCATGTTCATATCGATAAAGATACTGCGATTCTTCTTTGTTTTGCAGTCTATTTTTGTTTTCTCTACGTACTCTTCAAAACTTCCATATGTTTGTTCGATTTCGTTTCGATCTTTTTGATTCACATTTGTAGTCATATCTTCAATGTGGATATGCTTTTTTTTAAAAGTTTTTTTGCCGGCACTGGCAAATCTTGCAGTGTATTTTACATTAAACTCAGTAAACCCCAGATCCACAGCCAGCTTTCTTGCGTCCTCAATCTGATGATAATTATGTTTGAACTCGATGAAATCCCAGCGTGCCTTGCCCCCAGCTTCAATGAATGCCTTTGCATTACTCATAATTTTTTCAAAATTAGAACCAATTCGGTAGATCTTATTAGTTTCTTCCAGTCCATCGATAGAAAAAATGATTTTAAGTTTATTCTGACCTCTCTTCGCTAAATCGGCCCACCATTCGGCAGAGCGAAGTGAACCGTTGGTAGCTATGACAACTTGTCTTGGTTGTTTAGAAAGAGTGTAGTCAAATGTTTTGTCAAAAGTGGGGCTCGCAATAGCATCGCCAAAGTTGCCACAATGGAAGACCTTGATCTTCTCTGGCTCAAAGGGTTCGAGAATGATTCTGTAATCATCAACATTCAGCTCCAGACCGCTATTTTCTGGCTTACGATGCCAATCTTTATCAGTGCGAGCACACTGCGGGCATTGCAGGTTGCAACGACTCGTATGGTCGATTTGAACCTCTTGAATGTCTTCAAAATTCAAGTACATTGGTAAAAGTTATCATGCTTAGAAAAGCTTTAAAACCCCTAAACAGGTTAGTAAATTCGATTACTGACCAATCTGAAAAGTCTGGTTCATCACTTCAAGAGGATGTTGCTGACACATGGTGTCCACTTCCTTGGTTAGGGATGGGAGTACGAACGGTCGGAGACCTCCGCTACTGTTGCCATGCCCAATCGTCTCCGGACAAGGGTTTGTTGAGAGGAGATAACAATCAAGTATTAAACCTAGAAACAGATTCATTGCAGTCAGGTACAAACGCCTCACTTTTAAAAGAAGTTCGAAAAGACATGTTGCAAGGAAAAAAACATTCGGGCTGTGTTCGTTGTTACCGAGAAGAAGACGCTGGTATTTTTAGCCGCCGTCAATCAGAGCAGTGGACTTGGGCTGAGCACAATATTGATCTATTTCGGCGATACACCGAAGAAGATGGCAGTATTTCCAGTGACTTTTTTCCTATTCGATACTTGGATCTTCGTTTTGGAAACCGATGCAATTTAAAGTGTCGTATGTGTGGACCCACAGAAAGCGATAAGTGGTATGAGCTGACACCCAAAGTTTGGGACGGTGTGACTGAATTTGAAGACGGGAACAGAAAGCTTAAAATTACCAAAAACAACAATGGGCAATATGGGCTCGAAGTCGATCCTTATCAATGGTACGAGTCAGATAAATTCTGGCGGGAATTGGAGGAACACCTCCCGCGACTGCAAAGAATCTATTTAGCAGGGGGAGAGCCCCTATTAATTGAGGCACAATTTGATTTCTTACAGAAATGTATTGATCTCGGTTACGCCACAAATATCACATTAGAGTATAATAGTAATATAACAGCTTTGACGCCAAAAATTTTAAAAATTTGGTCCCGGTTTAGAAAAGTCGAAGTCGGTATGAGCATAGACGGTGTTGGTAAAATTAATGACTACATTCGGGTGGGCAGTGATTGGAAAAAAATAGAAAAAAATCTGCATACTCTCGACCAGGCCGATGGTCACTACAAACTTTGGTGGGCTTGCACCATTCAGGTCTATAACGTTCTGCAATTGCCAGATATAATGAAATGGATCATGAAGAATAATTTTAATAGAATCAATCAATCGAAAAAAGGTAGGGAGATATTTACTCCTCACCCGCTGGCTAACCCTATTTTCTTGTCGGTTACGACTTTTCCACAATCGAGCAAGTGTAAAATAAGAGAAATTTTTGAAGGTGAAAAAGAGAAAATTTTTGATGAGGTTGATAGCTACAAACTGTACGATTCTGAGCAAAGTGATTTTAAAGATCGGGTGATTCAACGATTTTCAAAGGTCTTGGATAACTACACCAATATTATGTTTGCAAAAGACACTTCAGAATATCAAGACAAGTTCTGGAAATATACTAAACGATTAGATGAAATTCATGGAACCTCTTTGCGAGAGGTTTCGCCGCTCACCTTTGAATTGATGAGTAAAGGGCCAAAGAGGGGTCTTTAATTTCATTGGCTTCAAAGCCCCAAGCTCGCTCATGGCACCACCAACAGTCGCCACAAGGTGTGGGTAAATTTCTTTTGATTTTTTCGTCCAAGTTAATGTCACAAGACAAGGTGTGGGCGGCTATAGATTCTAGTATTTTATTTTCCTTATACAGATTAACGATACCACTTTTATCGTTAAAAGAGTGAGGGCTAGCCGAACATTTCCAATTATAAATTGTACTACGATTGTCTCGTTTGAGTTCTCGAAATTCGTCATCTCGGAAAAATTTCCGAACATTCTCCGGAGGGTTTTTTGTGTTTCCGTTGAATTCAAAATCAATACCTTGCTCGTTTCGGATTCTCACTAGAGTATCTACAAAAAACTTGTTTTTATGATCGGGGTGAGCTTTCTCTTCGGGCATCAACACTTCGATGCCCTTCTCCAAATGTTCATATTGAACTGTATCGCGAACAGCCTGGATCACCTTTCTGGCACTGGAGAGGTTTTTTACCTTATTCGGGACCTCTAAACTCAAGGGAATGATTTTAGTTTTAGAATCAATCTGTTTAAAAGTCTTCGCTGTTAGGTATAGAAGAAGAGCACTATCTAATCCTCCAGAGACTTGAACAATCAGCTTCTTCCATTGATCCGAGTAAGGGATGACAGTTTTCAATCCATTTATAGAGGGAATCTCAATCTCTTGCGAAACAAGAACCTCTTGTGGGCCGTAGTTCAAAGTCTCTCTAATCATAGAAACCTAGTCCTGTAAAAACTCTGTGAAGCCGTATTCCCTTTCTCTACACCACCAGCACTCTTCACCTTGTGGGCGAATTTGGTAGCAATCCTTGGTAAAGTACTCTGTTTCGTCCATTTCGGCTTCACAAGAACGTGTAAGGGGAAAAATCGAGTCAAGAATTCCAAACTTTTTGTATAGATAGCCGATCACCTTTTTATCAACATGGATAAAAGGAACGGCCAGTCCTTTTTTGTTAGCCTGATGGTTACGCCACTCTAAGTTGTCTCGGCACACTTGCCTTTCACCAAATACATTGTCTTCGACAAAATCCACCGGTGGGTTTGCCGTTAATCCGTTATACATAACCTCAAATCCAAACTTTTCAGCATAGGCGCGTGTGTATCCACTCATAATAACGATTTTTTCGTCATCTGTTACTTTGCGATCGTAATTAGGCATAATAAAACAGGGGTGATTTTCAAACTCTAGACCAGTAAGTTCAGTTATCTTCTGTAACACATTGAAGGCACATCGATAGTTGTAAGGTCTAGCTAGAAACTCGGTCGTTACAGGAACAATTTTGGTGTTTAGCTTGTTGTCGGTGATAATTTTGGCCATCAAATAGCACATAAGGCTGCTGTCGGCCCCGCCAGACATAAATGCACCAACTGCACCACTTTCGGGAATATCAAAAGTCACATGTTCGTTTTCGCCATAATAAATTTTTTCAATCATTTAACCCCCTACAAATAGGAACTGAAGGCTGATGTTCGTTGTTGGCATTTAAGGCATGGTGTTTGTCTTTCTTGAATCTCTGCGCAAACTTTACGGAAATGGTGACTTTCGTACATGTCTGCTTCGCAAGATCGAGTTTTAGGAAAAAGGTTTTTCAGAAGGTTTAAATCTTTATATAGGCTAGCAATTTGATATTTATCAAGTTTTTGTAAGGGTTTCTCCACAAGTTGTTGATTCAATTCAGGTATTGAAAAATCGTGTTTTGGATTTTCATCTAAAGTTTGAATATGGGCAAAATAGACTTTCTTCAAATTAAATCGACTAGCAAACTCATGACCATAATGCCCGTTTATTTTTTGCTCTGAATCAAAACTGAAGCCCTTTTGATGATTGGGGATCATATAGCAGTAGTGTAAACCAAAGGTCATACCCAACAGGTTTTGCACTTCTTCTTTGGTGCGTTGAGCATGGCGTAAATTAAATGGGTAGGCCAATCTCTCCGCCGTAATAGGGTGGATTTCCACGGGCAGCTGTTTTTCTTTGACCTTAAGGGCTATCAAATACAGTAGGATAGCGCTATTTTCGTCCCCGGAGAGAAATACTCCGATGGGTCCATGCGTGGGCAAGTTTAGCTCAATATTTTCGAAGATTTTTGGGTTTATTTGTGAATTCATATCTTAATATTCAATAATAGAAGCGGATGAATGGCAAGTATTGCCCCGCCAAGAGATTTGTGAAAGGCTAAGATTGTTATGAAGAAAATAATGGTTGTAGGTAATAAAAACTACGGGCTAGCGAAAGCTATAAGTAAGGCTTTTCCACAAGCAGACTTTTTTAGTCGTACTACAAGTGATACAGATCTCAACAGACGAGACGTGAGAGACGAAATTGCCCAATTGAGTTTAGAGTATGATGTTTATATAAGCTGCAGTTGCCTGTCGCAATTTCGGCAAACTATATTGCTAGAACAAGTCTTTCAAAAATGGCGAGAAAGTAAAAAACAGGGGCAAATTATTTGCATTGGAAGTTCAGCCGACCGGCCAGTAAAGGGACATGGCTGGTTATACCCAATTGAAAAGAAAGCTCTAAAAGCATACTGTCAAAACCTGAGTCTGACTTGCCTTGGGGGGCATGGGCAGGAACCATCGGGACTTCGCATTACTTATATCAGTCCAGGTTACCTCGATACACCGAAGGCCAATGACAAGCACCCAGAGGTAAAGAAAATTGATCTCTCATATTTGGCGGAAACTATTCAGTGGGTATTGGAGCAGCCAGAAGGCATTAATATTAATGAGATTAGCTTGGACCCAATTCAGCACAGTCATTCTGTTGAGGGGGTGCTTTGAAATACCAAAGTTTTGACTCTCTTAATGAGATTCATGCTGAAATATCTAATCGTTGTAATGCGGCCTGCCCGATGTGTGCTCGCAATGAATACGGAGGAAAGGACAAAGAGGGACTGCTTAATGCTGAGTGGTCTGTGGATGTAGCCAAAAAAGTTTTTGATCCTCGGTTCAAAAATTTAAAGAATGTTTTATTTTGTGGGACTCATGGAGATCCGGTGGCTCACTCCAATGCTTTGCCCTTAGTTGAGGTTGTAAAATCTCAAACTTGCGCGACGATTGAATTCTATTCAAATGGTTCGGCTCGCTCAAGAACATGGTGGTCCGATCTGGGAAAACTATTGAGTGATCACAGAGACAATAATTATTATCGAAAGCATGATTTGGGAATCTTCAGCGTGGATGGTTTAGGGGATACCAATACGCTTTATCGACGTCGTACAAATTTTGAAAAAATAATGGAGAATGCTGAAGCTTTCATTCAGGCGGGCGGGTTTGCTCGATGGGATTTTCTCGTGTTCAAGCACAACGAACACCAGGTGGAAGAAGCAGAACTTCTAGCCAAAAAGATGGGATTCACACAATTTCGGATTCGAAAAACCTCACGATTTTCCTATAGCCCCGATGGCCCTAATAAGTTTCGTGTGCAAAACAGAGATGGGGAAGTCGAGTATTATCTGGAGCCTCCGACTCAAGAGAAATTGAAAAATCAAAACAAAAACCAAGTGTTGAATAAGATCCAAAAAGGCCAGACCACTCTCGATATCAAAAGGACCGCTATTCAATGTTTGAATAAGACGGAATTTCAGCGCCTTTACGTCGATGCCTATGGGCAGGTATTTCCATGTTGTTTTATCAGTGCCGATCTGTATCCCGGATCTGAAAAATTCAAGCGAGATACGCGTAATACCCTGGATCAGTTTGAAGCCGGCTTTAACTCACTTCAGCTTAAAAGTTGGGACGAAATATTGGACCACCCCTGGTATTCACAGGGTCTAGTGGCTAGCTGGAGCGACCCAGAGGCAAAGCTGTTAAGATGTTTAAAAACCTGTAATGCTAGGTCCAACCAAATTATTTCTCAAACTGAAGATCGTCCACCACTACAGGAGCAAGCGAGACGACTTTGAAACCCTGCGCAATAAAAAAGGTCTACATTGTTGAACGCGGATGTCCTATTTTCCATAATAGATGAGCATTTGGTCTGATTACGATTTTCAAAAAATTCCTTTTTCCGATGTCGCCCGCGTGGGTCAGAGGACCCTATTGTACAGAGATTTGTTTTGTGTCAGTTGGTTGTTGGGCCGGTTTTGCAACTACAAATGCTCTTACTGTTGGCCTTATGCCCGTTCAGATAAGAAAGATCATAGGTCTACCGAGTTGGTGATTAGCACACTGGATGAGATTAAGAGACAAGCCCGTGAACGGGGCTTCAACTCATTTCATTTTTCATTTAGTGGTGGGGAGCCAACGCTTCATCCAGGATATCTTAAAATTTTAGAGCATTATGCAAATGATCTGGAGAATGTTAATTTTCAATCAGTGCATATGACGAGTAATCTCAGCCCAGGAATCGGTTGGTTCAAAAAGTATGTTGCTGCGACAAGAGATTTGCATCGAGTGAGTGTCACTGCCAGCTATCATAAAGAATTTGCCGTGAAAGAAAGATTTGCCGACAAACTTGTGTTCTTACAGGAAAACGACGTTCACGTGACCATCAACTCTGTAATGGTGCCTGAAAGGTTCGAGCCAATTTGGGAGGACATGTTGTATTTTCACGAGCGTGGGATCAACGTGACCTTAAAACCACAAAGTAATCCGACAGCTACTAAGGTTGTCGATGGTTACACTGAAGAGATGTTGCAAAAGCTTCGCAACGGTATGCCACAAAGAAATTACACCCAAGCGCGTTTGAACGAAAAGGGCAAAGCGTCTTCGCGGCCCAAGCCTTTGTACTCCAAGCTCCCAAAAGATGCAGAGACAGATGAGCCCTTGCCGCCACATTTTCAAGTCGAGTTGAGTGAGGCTGATGGTACGGCTTGGTATATGGATCAAGCGGAAAGATTCAACGCTTTTGAATTTAACAATTTTGAGGGTTGGGAGTGCAGTTCAGGTTATCGATCGATCATCATTCGCGAGCCCGATGGCAACATTAAACGTTCCTACAGTTGCAATGATCAGCCACTAGGTAATATTGAAACCGGCTTCAAGCTGTTTGACACCCCAGTTCCGTGTCAGACCGTGAGCTGTGTGAGCAGTGCTGACAGTAAAATTCCTAAACGTCGTCCAGGCACAAAGTTACCGCTTTGGCCCGGTGACAAAACTTTTGAGAAGCCATGTACAGATACGCCGACATTAAGACCATCCATTTAGAAATTACATCAAAATGCAACGCACGTTGCCCAATGTGTTTGAGAACTGTTTGTGGTGGAGAGAATAATCCCAATTTGCCCTTGGTTGAACTTGATCTAGATCAAATAAAGTCCATCTTTAATCCAGAACTTGTGCAGCGACTTGATCGTATCTACATGTGTGGGAATTACGGTGATCCGATTGTGGCCAAAGATACCTTGGAGGCCTTTCAGTATTTTCGCTCTGAGAATCCAAACATTCGCTTGGAGATGTTTACCAATGGATCGGCCAAATCTGAAAACTGGTGGAGCGAGTTAGCCAAGACCATAGACCTTGTTCACTTCAGTGTCGATGGTCTCGAAGATACCAATCATATCTATAGAAAAGGAACGCACTTCCCGTCGATTGTGAAGAATATTAAAGCCTATCGTGAGGGAGGCGGAGAAGCTGTTTGGGACTATATTGTTTTCCGACATAACGAGCACCAAATTGAAGAGGCACGGTCGTTGGCAGAACAGTGGGGTTTTAGAAAATTCAATTTGAAGAAAACAGGACGATTTTTCAGTAACTCCAAAATGGCATCTAAAAACAAACAAGAGGTTTATGATAGAAAAGGTGAACTCGATTATTACATTGAAATGCCAATGGATGAAAAGTTTCACAACAAAGCTTTGGCAAAAGAACAGGAGTTGATCAAAAAGTATGGAAGTTTAGAGAGTTATCTTGATTCCACTCCGATTGAGTGCAAGGTAGCTGCCGAGAAAAGTCTTTATATTAGTGCAATGGGAAGAGCTTTCCCTTGCTGTTGGACGGCGAATCAGCTTTACCCATGGTACTTTCCGAAAGAGAAGTCCTATATGTGGAAGCTTTTGGGAAAACTAGAGAATGGAGTCACAGATTTGGATGTTATGACCCATGGATTAGAAAAAGTCGTCAATGGAGAGTTCTTCCAGGATGTTCTTTTAAAAAGTTGGGACATCAAAAGCATCAAAGAGGGGCGTCCCAAGTGCTGTGCAAAAACTTGTGGAACTGAGTTTGATCCGTTTAGAGCGCAATTTACACCTTCAGACAAACAAGAAAATCGCGCCAATCTATAGATTTGGCTGTGGACTTTCATGGTAAGGAATTGGTTGATCTAAAAGGCCCGCCATTTCTGGAAATGTTTTCTTAAAGCTTGTTCCGCGAATTCCATCCATTTTTTCAATATACTCAATGAATTGAGGCATTCTTTGCGACCAGTCTTCGGATTCCATAAAATTAACCATGCCTTTTAGGCGTTTAATACCATAAGAGTTCTCTAAAAACTCATTGTCATTGCGGAAATTTTCTTCCAGCCAAACATAGAAATCTTCATACTTATCTCGCACCTTTTGTTTCATCCAGCGAGGGAAAACTTTCACATTCAAGTGGGCCGGGTGATATACAAAGTGAAAATTAATCAACCCTGCTCCTAAAGGCCAGGGATTGATTTTTTTATAACCTTGTTCAAGCTTCCACTTAATAAAATCTGGAATGTAATACATGTTCAGCATTTGAACGGCACAAGCAATGGTAATTTCAATATTGTCCGGAGTTTCGTCTAATCGTCGGAACTGCTTTTCAATATGGGACCATTGCGACGGGTATCTAATGTAGTCATTCATTTCAGCATAACTATCCACACTGAAGTGAAAGCGAACGCGTTTAAACTTGTTCCATAGGGTAAAAAGCTTTTCAGGTATTTCAATTCCATTACTATTGTAGCGTAGCTCGATCTTGTCAGCGTATCCTCGCTCAATACACTCTTCGAGTAAATCGTAGTGTTCCTGAATGATGGTACTTTCGCCACCAGCGAAGTACAGTTGTCGCATATGAGGGATTTGATCATAAAGTTGAGACCAGAATTCAGGGTTATCCCGATGCCAGTCATAAGTGGCGCCATCCACTTTACCCTTGTTGTGCCAAACCATAAGCTCTTTTAGGGTTGGATTTTCCAATTGGGGATAGAGCTTATTCCAATCGGATACCCACATTGAGCTATCGTGGGGTGAGCACATCACACACTTTAAGTTGCATTTAGTCCCAAGGCGGAGATCCACATAGTACATCTTGGCGGGAACTGATCCATCCTCTTCTGTATCAGCGATAAGAGCCTCTGTATCCACTCTGCGATTCCAATACTCGGTCTCCCAATTTCGCTTTGAATTGTGCCCAGCCGACTCTTCTTTAAAACACTTGGTACAGGAAGCTGGGACTTCACCAGCCAACATCTGTTTGCGAATGGAGCGCATATACAAGTTGTTCCAGCCCCCGAGTAGATCCGTGTGATTGAGGTTCGCAGGCTTGCCATCGTCATTTTTGACAATTCCGACCTCACCTCCCCATTTTTTATCGTTGGTGGCACCAGCGGATGAAGCATTGGCCGTACAACAGACCCGCATATGGCCATTGGGGCGAGTGGACATGTGAATCCACGGTAAAATACAAAATGTCGGGCTTACTGATTTGGGGTCGAATTTGCTTTTATCCATAGGGCGAGCTTAGCATCTTGCATAAAATTGAATCTAGGATATAAATTCAATTAATGCAGAGCGAACCACAACCAGCCGGAGATTCATTAGACATTGTTTTTCTTTCTTACGATGAGTCGAATGCTGACAAAAATTGGATTGAACTCAAACAACGTTTCCCTCGCGCGAAACGCGTACATGGAGTCGAAGGCATAGCTCAAGCTCACAAACAAGCTGCGTCACGAGCGAGGACTCATTTCTTTTTTGTGGTCGATGGAGACAACCGAATTATCCCAGAGTTTCAATTCAAAACTCCAGTTTGCGAGCTTGAGCATGATGCGCTCTATGTATACCGTTGCCGCAACCCCCTCACTCAGCTGACCTATGGGTATGGTGCAGTGAAAATATATAACAAAAATCTGTTGGAATCTGTTCCCGATCAGGGCTTTATAGATTTGGCGACAACTGTAACCACCAAATACAAGATCATTCACGAGGTGGCTTCTGAGACCTATTTTTTCAACTCACCAGAAGAGGCATGGCGTGGTGCTTTTCGAGAGTGTTTTAAGTTAGCAGGCTCTTTAATACATCGACAGAAATCTGCTGAAACGGAGGAGAGATTGGAAAGATGGTGTACCTTTCAATCTCCTCTTCGCTACTCTGAGTGGGCCCGATTGGGAGCCAACCAGGCACGAGATTTGGCGCAGTCAAAGATGGCCTCACAGTGTCGGGTGAATGATTTTAATTGGCTTAAAGGATATTTCAATGAACATGCCAAACTCTGAAGATTTCCAAGATCCATGCAAAATCCTACTGGGGATCGAAAGTATTTATCCAGAAAAATCTATAATTCCTAAAGTGCGTTTTGCAATCGAGACATTGTCTTGCCAAAAAGAGAATGGCGAGAAGGTATTGAGTGATTTTTTTGTTATTCTTAAAAATATAAAAAGTTATCCAGTCACCCCAATAATTGAAAGTTTGGTGATGGCTAAAGATTCAAAGGTACTTTTAGTTGCTGTACTAAAACTTTTGGACCACTTGACTTACAAAACCATTTTTGAGGATTTCCGAATGATTGTTGCACATTTGAATTTAGAAGGTGATCCGAAGAATTTGCGAAATTTAATTGTGAAATTTTTGAATGAACGTTCGAAAGAAAAAGGTTCTGAGTTTTGTTCTAGTCTAGTCGACATTATTTTAGAACAAGAGAGTTCATTTAAAGTAAAAAAAATATTGAAATTTTATGAATTTCTATACGATGACGAAGCATTAATTTCTCTGCAGAAAAGCTATGAGCACTTTTTGAGTCTAAAGTCACCGTTGCAATTTTATGCATTTCTCCACTCCCAATTGGATTTACCTATATTAAATGGAATCAAAGTTCTGCAATACCAAGGTAGTTCTGCAAGATTAAGTGAGGCGCTTTCAAAAGGTCAAATTTATAGTAAGAGGTGGGTTGTTGAAACACTTGAAAGCTTGAATCTAGATTTGCAATCAGCGTTAGTCTTGTGTGGGTGGTATGGTGTTTTACCATATATGCTTTTTGAAAATGGTTACCAACACATTGTCAGTGTTGATAGAGATCCGAATTGTGAAGCCATAGCCTACCGTTTAAATAAATGGCGACAGGATCATGGGCATTTCTTACCTGTAACAGGCGATATTTTTGACATCGATTATAATCAATTAAGCTATGAATTTACTGACGATTTTACAGTCTTTGAATCTGCCGATATCATGATTAACACATCATGTGAACACATAGAGGATTTTCAAAGATGGTATGACAAGATTCCGGATGGACAGTTGCTTCTTTTGCAATCCAATGATTTTTTTGAATGCGAAGAACATGTGAATTGTGTCAATTCAACGTCGGAGTTCCGGGAGCAAACGCCCATGCGAAAAAGACTGTTTTCGGGGGCGCTTCCGCTTGAGAAGTACACACGTTATATGGTTATTGGTTATAAATAACTACTCTGGATAATCAGTTTCGATGTCGAGGTTTTTCTTTCTTGGGCAGCCGCGTTCGTCCACATAGTTTTGCGCCCAAGTGTTGGGGCATTGGTCAATGGGATCAGGGACACCGTCCTGGTCTTGATCATTTCCGTTGTTTTCCCTTTTGTCAGGCAATGTCGTTGGTTGAAAGACTCTTTTGGGTTCAGTGGAGTAGCCGTTTTCGTTCGAGTTTTGTAAAAAATCGAATCGTAAATTGAACCCGACAAAAGCGCGGATGTCAGGTGACCCTAAACCTTGGTAAGCCTCCGTGCCTACTCCGCCGTGAAAATCAAAGGCTTTAGTGGCGCGCCACCGATAACTTAAAAGGACCTCTAAATTACTAATTTGTCGATCCGTGGGTAGAGTGAATTCATCCACAGGGTAGCTTCCATAGAGTTCACCAATCAGAGCTGAGCCTTTGCTACTGGTCATATACGAGAGTGCGGTAGAGTAAATGAATTGGTCAGACATCGGTGTGACACCGGTATTGGGGATTGGCGTTCCTTCTTGGCGCAGGCGATAACCAATGTTAATGGCCCATAGTAGTTCAGGAGTGAGTTGAAAATCCATAACGCCTTCAAAGTTGAAAGAGGGGCCAGCATCATCTCCGGCAAAGGGATTGTTCTTAACTTGTTCAAAGTCAGCGCCTACAACAAAAGCAAAACCAAATTCTCTTTCGTTCACCAGACGTAACTTTGTGGTCACCATGACGTCATTGACGCCGGTGTCTCCATAGTTGAATAAAAAATTGGACTGTTCGATATCTTGTGCATTGATAAATCCCGCACCAATTCCAAAATCCCAGCCATCCATAAGGCCCATGCCGATACTTAAGTTAGAGTAGAGCAATCGGTCGTTGGGTTCTGAGAAAGTCTGGTTATTGGGTGCTCCTGAAACAGTCGAATAAGCCAATGAATTAGTGGTGTAGTTTATAAAACCCCCAAAATTGGTTTGTAAAGGAGTCAGTGTATTGCTGGAGTGAACCGTCACAAAATCAAGACCGTTAGGATTGGGGTTGAAGTTCTGTAGGTCGGACCCACGAATGTTGGCAAAGGCAGAAATCGAGAGGAAAAAGCACAGGCTGAAAGTTAGTTTTTGCATGCTTCATTTTTAATAAAAAAAGGGGGCGAGGCAACCCTTTTCCCAAAGGAATCGATTTGAACGCCTATAGTTTAACCACCTGTTTATACTAAAATATCTCAATTTCTCAGGGTGAGACACTTGCTTAGAAAAATTTGGCAGCACAGCTGTTTTGATTTATACTGACTTCACTTAAGGGTGGTACTTGAGGTGACTAGTGTTGAATCAAATCATGACCATCCTATTGTTTTTGGCATCCACCCAAATCGTTTTTGGAGCAGATCTAACACCCACCGAGGTGTTTGCGAAATGTCATGCTCGTTTAACAAATCATCCCGTCAATATTGATTCCAACCTATACAAGCAAGTGGCTGAAGGTAAGAAAGACCCTGTGACTGCTTGCATGGACATCATGCAAAGAGCACGATTCAAGGATGTTAATGGTGTTCGCAAACTAGAGAATGAAGGCGATGCCCTGGCTCTCGGGATTGTCGAAAATTTTCAAAGCTTTCACCGATCATGGTTTACCAATGGCAGCAACTCTGGTGGTGGTGTTGAGAGGTTTCTTTATAGTCTTGTCGATTTTTCAGCTCCGGCGCTTTACATCACTGACGCGTTGT
This sequence comes from uncultured Bdellovibrionales bacterium, assembly GCA_965368905.1. Lineage (GTDB taxonomy): Bacteria > Bdellovibrionota > Bdellovibrionia > Bdellovibrionales > JAGQZY01 > JAGQZY01. The sequence goes on from CBDUOS010000011.1 coordinate 24,804, forward strand.
TGAGTGAAAGACATTTTCAAAGCGTTTTTCGACGCAGCGATGGAATTCGTGGTGTCCGTCGGAGTGAAAATGCACCAGGTTACTTTTTGAACAATACAAGTGTTGGCAACGTTCAACTAATTTCAGGTCCGTTGACGGGCGGTAACAATGCCACTGAAGTTGATAATGTCGATTTGATTGAGGCGCCACGAGTGTCCCAAGGTCGTTTGGTAGGAGTCACGAGTCAGCCTGCTGTTAACATGCAAAGTCCGCGGTCTCTATACAGAGCAACTTATACAGATGCCCTTGTTAATAGTAATGTGGATGATCGAGCTCAAGAAAATTTGGCTCATTTTTTTGGTGGTGGGATTCTTGGTGCTCCCAGCTACGTAATGTCAAATTCAGAATCTAATGGACGTTTGGACGGTGGAGTTCGAATTCACCGCCGATTAGCAAACAACACAATGTATGATCTATTGTGTTTGAATATGCCGAATTTACGTGATGATCAAGTGAATGCCTACTTGAACAAGTACAAAGACTCTGACCTCAGCTTCCGTCAAGATAAAAGTTGTGCTCGTTGTCACGCCAGTTTGGATCCTTTTGCAGACACTTTTCGTAATATTCAGGTCCACCTTGGTGCCTCAACAACTTTCATACGAAACTTTAGAGCCGAAAAACATCCAGAGTTCCCGAACGCAAATCGTGTTCGATTTCTTAAAAACTATAAGGTTAGGTTGAATCAACAAGTTACAGCAGATGAAGACTTGGCTTATCGCAGACGCAGCCCGGTTGGGAAGCTGTTCTACAACAGTGTTAGTGGAAAGACGGTAAACGTTAATGTTACTGGAGTGCAAGATCTTGGGAATAAAATTTCAAATCAACTGGACCCTTATGTTTGTGCGAGTCAGCATTACTATGGGTTCCTGACCGGAGTAAAAATTAATGTGAATAGTGGTGAAACCTCCGAGTTTTACAAAACTCACCGTAAAGAGATCATCAGGCTCGGTAAAAAACTAAAAGAAGAGGGTTCTCTCATTGATTTGATTGAAGAGATTTTAAAAACCGATGCCTTTCAAACGCGTTTTCCAGGCTATGAGATCACCCAAGGAGGTGAGTGATGAAACGAAGAAAAGTGATTAAAGGCCTTGGTCATTTAGCATTGTCTTCGAGCTACTGTTATGGCTTACAGGCTTTACTTGAGACCTGTTTGCGAACGAACTTTGCCCATGCCAGTGATGGCCCCAAAGATATTTGTTACTTAAATATTCAAACACAGGGGGCACCTCCACGATGGATGTTTGATCAACCTCTTAATCCTTTAAACAAAGGTGGAGATTTTGTAGCAGGAAATTTCGGAACTCAGCTTCGAAAAAAAGGCAGTTCTTTTGAAGCATTTCATGGTGATAAAAAGGTCAATTTTGGCGGCAAAGAACTTTGGTTGCCACCAATTTGGAGCCTGAAGTCTGCGCAGTTAGGAACACCTTTGGCGGCTCTTTTGGATCACACATTAATGATTCGTGGAATTGACATGGAAATCAATAGCCACAATGTGAACAGGCAACGACTGGTTCGACCGGTCGCGAGTCAACCGAGTCTTCATGGTTTGGTGGCTGACAAGTCAGACCGACCAATTGCAGCCTCAGGAGCGCAAGCTATTGATGGCAGTGTGGCTTTCAATAGTGAAAAAGGATTGTCTCTGGTGCAAGTTCCTTTAGGCAACCCTATTCCAACGTTAATTTCTTCTTTTCAGGGGCCAATAACAAAAGAAAGTGATCTTTCCTTTGATATGAAGCAAATCCTGGAGTCTTTGGATGCAGAAGCATTCAGTCGTGGACTCAGTTCAGTTGGTTCGGAAAAACAACAGATGGCAGCCTATGAGATGTTTGAGCGCAATTTGGATTCTTTTCGAAATAATTGGCAAGGAATTTACAATAAATATAAAGCCATTATCAAGGCGGACATCAATGCAGTTTTTCCAGGAATCACCGATGTTAATCCGATAGCAGAAAGCAAAAAGGAACCCTATCGTTATGAGCGTGGCACCAACGATTTTGTCAGTGGCGCATACAAGTCAAAGATTCTCGCGGGAACGCACTCTAATTTGATGGCGCAAGCCTTTGCCTTTGCAGAGTTTGCTCTAAAAGAAAAACTTTCCTCAAGCTTATCAGTCTCTACAGCTGGTTCAGTTCTGCAAGGTCTTAAAGATATTGGAAATCTGAGAACAGACCAACACTTCGTGGGCTCGGTAACTTCCGTCTTTTTTACTTCAATTATGTACCGTGCTTTTGCAAGCTGTTTGCTTGAACTAACCAATCAGCTTAAAGCAGAAGGTACATTTGATAGCACTGTGATTCATGTGGGTGCTGAGTTCAGTAGAACACCAAAGAAGAATGGTGCTGGATCTGATCACGGATTCAATGGGTCATCTTCTATGATTATTTCAGGAATGATCCAACAACCAGGATTGATTGGAAACATTGCCAAACAAGCCAGTTCCTCAAGTATGCGTGATCGCTATCCAGGAACTTACGGGGAAGCCGCGCCGCTCTTCAAAGAATCAGGTAGAAGATTAGTTAATGACGACATCATCCAGACGCTTTGTGAGATGTTAGAGATTCGCAAAATTGCGGTTAAAGGTGAACCACTGGTCAAGAAGAGTGGTGGCACCGTCACCTGGACTCGAGATTGGGAGGTGAAAAATGTTTAAATTTCGTCTACTGGCTTTGATCTTTGTCGCTCTTACACTCACCAATGGCTGCGGTGACAACTACATGAAAGCAAATATAGATGCCGTGAATTCTTTGGCAACGAATGTATCAAACATTGACCTCGGTGATGATCACATAAATTTTAAAGCAGCAAGCGAATCCTCTGTGGTACCTTTGTACTATAATAGGCACTTGACCTTCAACTTACTGCGTAACTTATTTGGCCCCTCTATCAATGGTGCTTTGGTTGATAGTATCGGCTGGTCGTCAGAAGAGTTTGGTAGTTCTTTTGGTTTGTATCAAACAATAAACCTTTCTACGGCTGACTGTAATAGCAAGAAAAACACTTTTTATCGTTGTCGTCGTTCCACAATTGATATGAGCTCCCCACCTGTGATCGGCGTAAGCTCTCCAAGGGAGGCATTGCGCATGAGTGCCTGTCAGCGTGGGGTTGACAGTGATGCTGCGTTAGCATTCATCATGAAAAAAATCGACAAAGACGCCACATTGGCCTCACCACCCAAGGCTGAGTTGAAAAACTATCAACGACTCTATCAGCTTTTTTTCCGAGGGCGACCATTACCTAAAGAAGCTTTCTTTGATGGTTTTGAGTTGTTAGTGACAGGTGAGGAAGATAAGCAGCTGGCTTGGGAAAAACTTATTCTGAGTGTTTGTTTGAGCCCTCATTGGCAGGTGATGTGATGCGACTCATCGTTTTTTTATCAATCATGTTGAGTTTTGGATCGGCTTTTGGGCAAACTTACGAAGCGGTCTCACTCTATGCAAACGGAGCATTGGTAACTGGACGCTTTCTTCCATTTAAAATATATAACACGTCAAAAGAGGCTCAACCCATTGCGAGTGCCTTTGTGTATGGGCCATGTGAAACCTTAATTGATTACCATCGTTCAGAGGTCTTTCATGTTTATTGTACAGAGAGCGCCGATATTGATCTTATTATTCGGCTTAAAAATGGATCTCTTCTTTCGATAAAAGATATTCCTGTGAAAAAAGTCTCTTTGATTGAGCCGGAAATCATTATAGGGACAGGAAAGAGTCTGGGTGAGCAATTGTTTATGGATAACTGTATGGAATGTCATCGCACGGAACCGATTGGTAAGGGGCAAACAGCTGCTTCAGTCCGACAGGCTTTGAGCACCTATCCGATGAAAGATCGAGGTTTGAATCTTTTATTCAATGACGACCAAGAAAAAATCGATGCGTTGGTCGAATATATTAACGAGGAGCTTTAAGGTGAGTGTATTGAAATATATTTGTTTAATACCGATTGTATTCCTCTTTAATAATTGTGATTCCAATCACTTACGCAACCCTGAACAGACAGTTGATGTTGCAAGTATTTTTCCATTTAATGAAAAAGGTCAGTATTTCCAGAATGTGCAAATTGTGGAAAAGAGTGAAGACTCTGGTGTTTGGAATTATCAATTCATTGCATCTATTGCTGATGCAGATCAAGAAAGCACCGAGTTGGATGTGGAGTTTGATGTTGTAGATGGCGAAGGCAATCGAGTTTGTCCTCGCTCTGTGACCACTGTGAATAACAGCAATAACCATATTCAAATTGCCAGTTGTGAAAGTACCACGAACTACAGTGCTTTGAAGGTGGTAGTAAGGGCGGCGCCGAAGGGGCAAGCTCTTCAAGAAATTGCCACCCACGACTTTGACCTTTCAAATCTGTAACCTAGGCATCCATCGGCGCTGGCGGTGTCTTTTTGCTAGCGCCATTCATGTGAGACTTCGTTGATTGTTCAATCTCACCTAAAAATTCAGGCAAATCCACACCGGCTTGTTTCGCTAAATCATGAATCGGAGGTAGAGATCCGATCAGGCTGCGCAAAAAACCAGAGGTGGTGGATTGTCCAGTGGTTGGGTTCTCACCACTATCCCAAACTGTAACTTTGTCAATTTTTAGATTTTGGACGGCACGAACCTGAGCATCGACTAGCGCAGGCAGTTGTTCAACCAACAAGAGAGTCGGAGCCAGGTTTTTATCATCTTCAACGGACGATAAAAGGTTTCGATAACCTTCAGCTTTAGCATCAAGAACTTTTCTTGTCCCTTGGGCTTCAGCTTCATACTTGGCCAGAATCGCATCGGCTTCACCACGAGCAATGCGACGACGTCTTTCAGCCTCTGCCTCGGCATCGATTTCAACGGCTCGTTTGTCGATTTCTTTTTGCGCCAGTTCTGTTTTCTCAAGCCGCGCGATTTCCTCGAGTTTTTGTGCTTCAAGAACAATTTTCTCAGCGTTAGCAAGAGCAACCTCACCGCGACGTTTGGCTTCGGCTCGTTTTTCATTCAAAGTGGCATTGTATTCGGCAATTGAGGCTTTCGATTGGTTCTCACCTTTCACAGATTCGGCTTCTTGGTCAGCAACGAAAACTCGTTTCTCTTTTTCCGCTTCTTTTTGACCCTGTTCTGTTCGAGCCATTTCTCGAGCTTTTGCCACCTCTTGCTCTCGCATAGCAGCTGCTTCTCCAGAGACACCTTCGGCTTCAAACTTAGAGGTTTGAATTCTCATATTTCGGTCGGCTTGTTTTTGCCCGATGGCAGACTCAGAGGATTGCTCAGCCACTTGTACTTCTCGTTCTCGAACGGCCGTTGCTTCCCCAACAGCTCCGTCTTTGTCTTGAATTGCAACTTCCACACGGGCCTTGTTGATGGCTTCAGCGGCGGCTTTTTTACCGATGGCTTCAATGTACCCAGATTCATCTGTGATATCTCGAATATTAACGTTAATCACATCCAAACCGATTTTGTTCAGCTCTAGATTCACGTTCGTGTTTACTAAGTCCAAGAATTTTTCACGATCTTGGTTGATTTCTTCAATAGCAAGAGTCGCGATCACCAAACGCATTTGACCCAAAATAATATCCTGAGCTTGATTGCTCACATCGGATCGATTCAACCCTAACAAACGTTCGGCGGCGTTGGTCATAATGTTTGGTTTGGTTGAAATACCAACGGTGAAAGTTGAGGGAACATTCACTCGAATGTTCTTTTTCGAGAGTGCTCCTCGCAGGTCAATTTCAATGGTGATGGGTTCCAGTGATAAAAAGGTGTAGTCCTGAATCAGAGGAATCACCAATTTTCCACCCCCATGAAGACACTGGGCCGATTTCGCGCCAGCCACCTTACCATAAATCACAAGGATTCGGTTGGAGGGGCAACGCTTGTACTGTTGGGCCACATAAATGGCCAAGAAAACGAGGATCAGCGCGATAACGCCAACCGACCCGATGGTTCCAAATGATAACATGATGACTCCTTCTAGTAGTTTTTAAAGTTCAATCAAACGGGGGTAACGGTGAGGTTGCCAGAGTTATCAACTTTCAATACCTTGATGGTAGTGAAGGCTTTAATGCTGTCTCCTTGACTCGTGGCTTGTAGAATTTGCATTTTTCCATGCACGGTCAGCTCGACTTGCCCGGCACCATTGCCATTTTGTGGAATATCCGTGTAAGCGCGCCCTGTGAGTCCGACGGCTCTTTCATCAATTTTATTGTCGGGGATAGCATTGAGGCCTTTCATTTTAAAATTAAGGAAAGATGTGAAAAGCATCATTAAAAAACCAAAACCGATGGCAATAAAAAAGGAAGGCATTTTTTCTAGGCCCCATTCTTCACGACAAGCGAGTCCGATCCAACCGGTTCCCATAAACAGAGCTAAGATGGATTGAATGGAAATCAGAGTAAAACTTTCGGCGCCATCAACATGAGCGGGGTCGTCAAGATCAGCGCCATCCAAATCGGAATCGGTGTCGCCACCCACCAGAAGCAAAATCATTTTAATGATAAACAAGATGGTCCCCAAAAGGGCCATAATCATATAAACCGGTTCGTTATGATAGGCTTCGTTCATGTCTAGTCCTTTGTGAATGCCAAAGCGTAAATTATGTCCGAGGGCGTATAAGAATGCAATTTAGGCTTTTAGGGAATTGCAGCATGGCTGTTACATAATAATGCCGAGCGATCCTTGCGCCCAAGCGCGAAATTCTCTAAAGTTCAGGAAGACAGATGGATAAAAATACCAATTCGACATTTTGTTCTTATTTTTGGAAGCACTTGTGTGTGCGTCCGGACAACCTCGTTAAGCCTTGCTGTCGTTTTGAAACGGTTGGAGACGAGAGCCTCGTTTTAAAAGAAGATGTTTCTGAGGTGATTAACTCTCCGGCTTTGCAAGAATTGCGGGCGAACGCCTTGGCGGGGCAACCGAATTCAGGTTGTCAGAAATGTTATCAGCAAGAGGAACAAGGTGTTTTTAGTTTACGCCAATTTGCGAATGAGTCTTATCCAATAAAAGACGACCCTGGTACACAGTCCATGCCAGAAGACATTGAGTACCTTGAGTATTTTTTAGGCGACAACTGCAATCTGAAATGTGTGACCTGTCGTCCCCAGCTCAGCACGAAGTGGCGACAAGATTATAAAAAACTGGGATGGGCCTTAGAACAACGGGTAGAGCGTCACGACCCGTTCAAGTTTCTAAAACAGTTTCCTAATTTAAAAGAAGTGAAGCTGGTAGGGGGAGAACCCTTTGTTGATCCAGATCACGAAAATGCATTAACAGCATTGCTAAAATTTCAGCCATCCAAAATTAAGCTGATCTATTTTACAAATGGTACTGTCTTCCCCCAATCCAATCTGTTGGAGATATGGAACCAGTTTAAAGAAGTAGAGATTTTCTTCAGCGTGGATGGTGTCGGAGAAGTTAATGATTATATTCGCTTCCCTTCAAAATGGGGCAAGGTTGACCAGGTCATTGATCGGTTTTTACAGATGGGGTTTAACAATAAACGCTTCACATTTCAATTTGCTACCACTGTCTCGATTCTCAATATTTGGTCACTCAAAGAAATCGAAGAATGGTATGAGTCCAAAATAGAACACTACCCCGACAGTCAGATTCTCGGGCTCACATTGAATCCATTGATTAAACCATCGCACCTGTCTATTCGGGCTTTGCCCTTAAGCATTCAAAAAGAACTGGTCGAAGGATCCCTTCCTGTTTCTAGCCGTATACAACGAGTCCACCGTTGGATGAATCAGAGGGATGAACAAGAAGACATAGAACGAGCAAAAACATACTTAGACCAATTGGATCGGGTGCGGAGTGTCTCGTGGCAAACCTCTCTTCCACAACTGCAACAATGCTTTCAATCGACATGATTCAATATTTTCCAGAAAGATTAATTTACAAACTTTCTCCATTTTTCACTCGCATCAAAGTACTTTTCGTAAAATAATAGGAAAATGTTTTCAAAAAAATCACGACTCTTTTTTGGCATAGTTATAAGTCTATTTTTATTTCTAGTCTTCTTTAATATTTCTGCCTTTGCTTTGTTGGCTTTAACAAATGATTTAAATAGTTGGACCTCAAGTTCTGTTTCAAAGGATATTGAAAAAGTGAATTGGTTTACAGAAAGGTATAGATACAATCCATTTTTTGGACTTGAAGAGAGAGTTGACCAACACAATCATTACGTTGGCAGTGAAGTTCGCTTTCGGGTTGCGATTGTAGGGGGGTCTTTTGCAAGAGGCGTCGCTCGATCTTTGTTTCGGGCGATTCATGGCTCCACGAAAAAACTCCCATTTGATATTGAGAAAATAGGCATCTCAAATCTGGCAGTAGGATCTGGAAAGCAACCCCAGCAACTGGTGCGCACCCTACTAGAGATTGAAAACTATGACTTGATTATAAGCATTGAAGGATACAATGAGATCTTCGTTAGCCACAATTCTTGTCGCCCTTTGGGTTGGCCACTGATTACCGCTTTTGTCGATCCAGATTTGCCCCAAGGTTTTAAACGACGAAACGAAAGAATACGACGAGTCTTAAACTTCTTCGCTGAAAATCAAAACAATTGGGCGACATTCAAGTTGTTGCACAAAGTGATTTCGCCTTGGTTGTTGAAGAGATTCCATGACAACACGAAAGCGTACAGGCAAAATCAGTCGGATCGTTGTCCGGAACTTAAGCAGGATGATCACCTCACCGACCTGGTCAATATATGGGTTTCCAGTGCTAGAAAGCATCAAAAATTAGTCCAAGGCTTTGGTAAGAAAATCTACACAGTTATTCAACCTCAGCAATACCTTAGTAAAAAGCCAATAAGTAAAGAAGAACGAGAAATTTTCTCAGCTCGTTCCGAAACGAACCAGAATGAAATGGGTGAAAAGTATCAGCGAGCCATCGATACTTTCGTGGGGCAGTTTCAGGGGTCTGAAACGATTATTGATTCTACCGAAGTCTTTTCTGGTGACACACAGACCTTGTATAAAGATGCTAACTGTCATCTGAATAAAGAAGGTTACGATTTGTATATGGAAAGAGTCATTTTACCAATTCTAGCCCAAGAGTACTTAGCTGATTAGAGGAATTCGACATCAGCCAAGTTCTCAGTCGATTTGATACGTTGAATTCGGGCTAACTAGCAACGCATTGAATTGCATTCTACATAACTCTTTGGACTTTAAAGGGGGAAAAATGAAATCGATCATACTTTATCCAATGTTACTTTCGTGTATTCAAGTCTTAGCAGCCAGTTATCCAAATTTACCAGAGGAAATGGCTTATAAAGTGAGAAAACGTCGAAGAACGAAAAGAAGGATCTCCTCTGATTTAGAGGATTTTGAATTCACTAATGAGCTTCTTCCTCCTGATAAAGTTGATCAATAAAACCAGCTTTAGTAATTCAAAGGAAACTCCTTAAGTGTGGGTAGAAGTGTAGGTTGAGAACCACTCTAAAAATTAAGTTCTTGAATTTATAAAGGATTCAAAAGGTAAATGGCGGAGGAGGGGGGATTCGAACCCCCGGTACGGGTTGACCCCGCACGGTTGTTTAGCAAACAACTGGTTTCAGCCACTCACCCACTCCTCCGGAAGCAGTCCGATATTGGATATCGGGAATATTGCTGAGCCGATGAAATTGCCACTCAAGTGCGATTTTATCAATAATTTTCTGGAAAGAGTTCTCGCTCCACGGTCTCGATGACGGTGTGGATGAGCTTGATGTGCACCTCTTGGACGCGGTCGCTGGTCTGGGCTGGGACCACGATGGCCAGGTCGGCGAGATCTTTCAGCTTGCCGCCGCCTTTGCCAAGCAGGGCCACGGTTTTGATCCCTTTGGTTTTCGCCGACTCGAATGCGTTGATCACATTCTGTGAGTTTCCGCTGGTGGACAAGCCGATCAGAACATCGCCCTTCCGTGCTAAGCCTTCGACCTGGCGGGAGAACACATATTCAAAGCCATAATCGTTGCTGACGCAGGTGGTATGGGCGGCGTCGCCGAGCGCTAGGGCTCCCAGAGGCGCACGATCCTCGCGGTAGCGGCCGGTCATCTCCTCTGCAAAATGCATTGCATCACAGTGGGAGCCTCCATTGCCACAACTAAAGACGGTCCCGCCAATGCGGTAGCAATCGGTCAGGATTTGACTAAAACTTTCGCATTTCTCTAGGTTTTCGGGCTCCGAGATAAAAGAGGCCAATACCTCTTGGGCTTCAGATAGGCAATTCTTCCAAACCATGGAATTGTTCATCGGCGGCTCCTTTTAGAAACTTTCTAAACCCCTAACGAATCAAAGACAAGAGCTTGTTTTAAGAGGGAAAATGCCTTAAAACCTCCCTTCGTGCGCTGGTAGCTCAGCTGGATAGAGTACTTGACTACGAATCAAGTGGTCGGGAGTTCGAATCTTCCCCAGCGCGCCACTTTTAAGGGCATCGCTTGGTGCCTTTAAAAGTGGGAGCCCAATGTCTCTAAAAGTTGCCGTAAAATTGGCGGCCCTTCTGTCCGCTCTGATCTTCACAATTGCTGCAATAATAATGCTGAAACAAGGCCATATGGAATCCTTTTGGACCAGCCTCGGTTTTTCAACCGGTGAGCGTCTGAACTGGTGTTCCGAACGTGTGCAATCTGTCTACCACTTCGATAGTGGTTCTAAGTTATTAGAAAAAGATGGAAAATGGATTTGGCAGGACAACTCCCAAGCCGAACAAGTGTTGGAGTATCTTCAGGTCGAGAAATGGTTTGCCCGTTACTGTCAGGTACCTTTTGAAAATGTTCCAAGCACAGAAGACCAAGACATCATCGCTCCCAAAGCCTTGTTAGAGGTTGTTTTTGTTGGAGGCGATCGGCTCACCATCTTCAAAACGTATACTGGGGGGGCCTCTTTTTTGATCCGCAAGCACGAGTTCCAGTCAGAAACTTTGCGTAAAGGCCTTAAAGAACTTCTCGCATTTGGCGGCGAAATACAGTAAATAGGTAAGTTCAGTTGTTCAGGAGTAGCTCAGTGGTAGAGCAAGCGGCTGTTAACCGCTTGGTCGGGGGTTCGAATCCCTCCTCCTGAGCCATTT
>CBDUOS010000012.1:0-34407 GCA_965368905.1 uncultured Bdellovibrionales bacterium
GGAAAAGCCACCATTGAGCTTCACTGTAAAGCTAAGCTCGCTATGGCCAACACCGGTGCCACCGTACTGGGGAGTGACAAGGGCGAGCAAAAAGGAACCACGGTCCTTGGTAAAACCAAGATCAAGCGCATTGGTTGCGATTGATCAGTCCTGTACGCTGTACAAACCTGGGAACGTCGGTACCACTTGTTTGTAGACCCTTCCCAGTCGTGAGACCGGGTAGTCGTAAATTTCTCCGTCTTGGATGACAACCCCGTCTGGACCGATCTGCTGAGAGTTCAATATTCGTACAAATTCATTGTAGTCACGTTGACCTCTTAAAGCGAGCAACCAAACATGGTTGAGTAAATTCACATCATCCAACATATCCCCCGCAGTGAAGTGCTGGGTTACGTAGTAATAACTTTCCGGAATCTTGATCGGAGAGGTGTGGGGGACACCATCACAAATCATAAAGCCTCTTTCCAGGGCTTCTTTGATCTCGGGGTCCGTCGTTTTCAGCCCATCCTTTAAATGAAGGTCTTCGGGATCAACTTCGTTCGCAAACTCACGTCCAAATTTTAAGGATAGGCATTTTTCATGCTCAAGAATGTTAATGTGAAAGTCCGCTTTTTGGACAACCAAAAAGGTGGCGGCATTCACTGAAACCCCTTGGGCTTGATTGACACCATCGGCACGACTATTTGATACAGAGGCGATGAGAAGTCCTGCGGAAGCGCCGACAGCGGCTCCGACTGGACCACCCACCCAGGCGCCGATTCCGGCACCGGTGATTCCCAAAACACCAGCATCATTCACTCCCGCGGTGGCAGCAGTGCTAACATCTTTGTAGCTTGAGATTGAGAAATCTATACCCACATTAATATTCATGTTCACGCCACGAATATGTTCGTAAGAGCCGGTTTTCAAAATTTTATATCGTCGATCAAACAAAATGCCATCCAGATAGACCTCATCTGATACGGGAAGGTAGCGCACCCGCGCCATACATTTATGCAGAACAAAACGCTCTAGCGAATTTAGGTTTTCAAACAATCCGGGTTCAAGACCAGAAGGTTTTACCTGACCCGTGGAAACTAAAGAGTTGGCCACTTGTTTGGATAGGGCGTAACAAATTCGCAAACTGTCTTCGAGCTTGAGTTTTGTTTTTCCATCAGCCATCCAGCGACTGATATCGTCTTTTTCAATTTTGCGATCATCAACATTTTCATAATGAGTGCGAAGATGCTGCTGGGCGGTGATGTTATACATCATACCAGGGTGATCACTGTATCCTAGGGGGACATCGTCTCCATCGCCGAACAGAAAGGAAGCGATCATTCCTGGGTTTTTTCTTGTACGACTCCATAGAGGCTCAAGGCTGTTTTCACGAATGACTTCATCATTCACTTGGTGAAGCTTATGAATCGGATTGACGAAGTAGTAGCGCCCAAGAAGATCTGGAAGTGATTCTTCGTTTGCTAAACTTAAAAAGTCATCAGAAAGCATCCGGTTTTCATGGACTTCAGGAAAACAGTTTTCAACACCATCAAACGAACAACCTTGTTTGTATTTTTGTAAAGGCTGATCGGTAAGAGAGACATAACTCATGTTATACTTGTCGACAAAATTACCCATTTGAGAAAGAGCATCCATTTCCATTTCGTAACGGCGTTCATTGTCTCTGTGCATGTAGACCACTTCATCCACGTGCATGCTGGCAAAGGGCTTGAGAGAATCATGGTGAGCCGATTCTTCAAACTCCGAGTTGTCGGGTAGTGGATTGCGAGGCTCATACAGGGTTTCACCACAGTCAATGCGGTCGCAATATTTCTCATCAACGGTGTCGGTCGGACGCATCTCTGACATGTTATCGTTTTCAACAAGTGTGCAGGGGCCTATAAAAGATCGACGCATTAACCCTGATTTGTTTCGCAACAGATTTAAATTTATGATCGGGGCCACGGGGTTTTGAGTGTAGTTGTTGATGGCCATTCTTTCTAAGTCCGTCTGTGAAAGAACAATCCCTTCAAGTCCTTGGTTCATTAAAAAGGTCTGAGCCACCATCAGGTAGTCGGCATAGTTTCTTTCTACGGGAGCCACCTGACTGACATAGTCATCTCCGGGGCGCGCCGCTTCGATATTGCGAACAAAGTTTTCATAATTGGGACGAGTGTTTTCAAATTGTGGAATGTATTTGCCATGATTGACGCCAGCGATCAACTCATCAAACTGTTGATTGTTCCAACCATCCCAATGAGCTTTCATTTGCAATTCCATTTGACCCATGTTCTCTCGAGCAGATTGGATTAAGTCACGCCAGTCTTGTCGGCGCAGCAAACTGATCAAAGGATCTTCTCTTTCATACTCAGCTCGAGGGTTTCCGTCGGCAAGGCCTTGCTCGATTTCTTCAACCATTTCAAATCTTCGCAGTTGGGCAGCGGATTGTTCTTGTCGAGTTCTTTCGAGTTCGGTTTGGGATTCTTCAACAAAATGTGAGAAACTTTGTCTTTGTTGCTCTTGAGCGGCTACAATTTCAGCCAATTTCTGCTCTCGTTCTTCGGCTGACAAGGCTTGTGGAAGATAGCCATAACGATCTAAGAAGTCTTTTTTATCGTCCTCAGTCATGTCTTCTGGATTGAGCTCGAAGAAGTAGCGTTCAAGTTCATCGATTCTTTGATCAACAATATTTCCTTGTAAAAGAGCGCGTTCGTCGATGGTTTCTAATTGCACCATAATCTGAGACCGAACAGTCATCATTCGTAGATCTCGCATGGAAAATTCAAGAGGAGTGGTGATTCGACCAGCTTGGACACGAATGAGTTTTTTAATAACAGTTGTGTACTGCCCCTTGCGAGCATCGTTTCCATCAGAGACCGGTCGCACGTGGTACTTTTTGTCGGACTCGTTGCAGGTGTTGTTTCCTTCTGGGCAAGGACAGTTGCCAAGCGCAGGGTCACATTGAATAAGATGAAGACCATTCTGAAAAGGGTCGATAAAATACTTCACCAATGCAATCTTTGCCAAATACACGCCATCGCGAAGAGGTTCAAAAATACGACCTCTATAGAGCGTGTCTCTTTGCACCAATGGGTCCATGGCCATCACCACCGCTTTTTTAACATTCAAAGTTAAAAACTCGTCAATCACATAGCAAAATCGAATGGTTTGGTAGCGGAAGGCGTCAATGAAGAGAAGATTCGGCTTGAGTTCTTGCAGGCGAGCAACTCGACTGTCCATTATTGCCAATCTAGTGCTCAAATCTTCGTCGGAAAGTTTTAGCCAGCCGATTGCGTTTTGGTAATGCTCAGCAACAGCGTCGACAATAGCCTGCTCTTCTTCTGTTTCGACAGATGCATTGATTTGATCGATTTCCTTGGCGAGAATCCCAGTTCGAATGTCAGCACCGAAAGTCCACCCTTCATCCCAAGGGTTCAAAGCAATAATTTGGTTCGCTTGGTTGTTCGAACGTTTGTGGATGATCTTAACTCTTTCTAAAATTCGATGTTCACGCTTGTAATATTTGTGATGCAACTCATCTGTCCAGAAGAGAATTCCTTCGTGATTGGTTTGAGTTTCTTCCCTTCGTCCATCTGGGTGAACAATGGTAAACGGTTGAAGGCGGACAATCCCACCCGTCACACCATGAGTGACTTTGGTAGAGACACGGTAGATGACAGTGCGATCTGTTGAGGTTTCTCCTTGTTTAACTTGTACGAATCGAGGGTCCAACATGGAGTATTCAACAGGGGGGAGAGCGTGAGCCCAACTGGCTTGTCGCAAATCATCAAAATTGGCTGTGTCCACAATATGACTGGCATAATCAAACCCTTCGGGCTCTTGTGATCCACGCACTTGGGTGACCGAAGAATTTTTGAAGAATGTTTCAAAAGCGCCAGCATTGTAAAGTCCCTCATAGGGGTTGAGGTCAAAGTTCTCAGGAGTGTCAACAGGGACCACTTTTATCGCCAATTGAACTTGTCCTGTTGTAATTCGGCGCTTAAGAGGAACACCTTGTTGCTTGAAAACAATGGTGCTGTCAGTGTGTATATCAATAATCTGTGGTTCTAATTCTGGGGCCAAAATTAAGCGTTGGGGATTGCTCGACTCACCAACATACTCACCAACCAACTGCACATAGACTTTGTATCGTCCGTTGTTCAAATAAGTTTTGTCGCGATCTTGGTTGAGATTTAGAGGTTCAATATATGGCTTGAGTTGAACAATAATATCAAAAAGTTTGCCGTCAGGAAGATCACCCGTTTCGATAATTTCCAAACCTGGCATCAGGTCCAAATACAGATTTCGACTGGCGCCGCGACTGAAGAGTCCACTCAAGGCCTCTGGGCCGGCGCCCTCGGGGATGATACGGTCGGCAGAGATGTTAGCGTTACCTCGCTTTAGATCGGCCACTTCTGCGCCCGAATCACTTCGGTACTGCAACCAGGGGTTGATGGCGTATCGCAAAACAGAACTTCCACGGTAGGTTCCCATCCCTATGAGCGTTCGCTTTTTTTCAATGTACATAGAGTCGGCGGCGTAGTTAAAGGGGACGGTTTCTTCCCAATCGAGACATCCTAAGTTGTCAGTTTTCGCCTCTTTGTACGAACCGTCGGTGGCTTTGATCTGAAAATCTTGACCAACAGGTAAGATGGCATTGGTGACTCGACTGACCAGGCAAACGCGAAAGCTGTAAGTTTTTTCGGTGGGAACTTTCCACTGTGGATTTTCTGATTCGGCGATGGACTGACCCGTCACCACAAGAGGGCGAAAGTCACCGGTGGTATCATCGGTGGTGCCAGGGCTTGAGGGGTTAGATGCTGACCGCAAACAGGAGGATTGTCCTAATGCCAACGTAAGAAAGATGAAGAGGGTCAGTGTATTTTGTCGTATTTTGTTAAAGCGATACATTCTTGAACTCCAAGGCCAGGTCAAAAATTTGCATATCGGCTTGTAAGGGCCGGGCTTCTATCATGCGAGCATCGACAAAATTAGCTTTGATTGTCACACCCAGTTTCTTTAAATCCACGTTGAGTCCGTAAAACTGCCCCTCTCGGTTGTTGCGACCGTAATCGAAAGCGGAGTAAATGGCAGGAGTTGAATCCGATTCTGCAAAAAACGCAGAAAAGTGTGGAGATAAAGTAAAATCTTCGAAATCTAAAGAGACTTTAGTTCCAACCCACTGAGATCGCCTTCGGTCAGAAGGAGCCTCTGTGTTATCTACAACTCCAAACACGAAATCTTGTTTAAGAGACCCTGTGTAAGTTAATCCTAAGACATAAGTTTGCGAGATCCCCTTGAACTGATAGCGAAAGTGGCTTTCGGAGGGGTCGGTCCCGACCACGCTATTTCCTAAGCGAGAACTCTGGAATGCAACCACAGAAGGAAGGTTATTATAGTCAAAGTGATTGGCATTTCCATCGAGATGCAACCATTTCAACGGAGTCCATTCCAATTCGAGGCCAACAGTTGTCAGAGTGGGAAGTGCTTCTGACTCAGTTCGGTCCGATTCAAAACTTGTCGAGGTGGGGATGGCATATTGAGCTTTTGGTTGGATGCGAATATTTTTTCCCACCCAACCCGATTTTAAAACAACTCCAGGAAAGCTGCGGTCGGCAATAAACATTCTATTGCTAAAATACTTGTCCTGATTGATCGCTCCACCTGTGAGTTGGAAGAATACAGCGGGTTCATAAAAGGCGACGGCCTCCATAATATTTATTACATTGAAGTTTGGGTTTTGGTAACGGGTTTGAGACCGACCGTTAGTGAGGTTTACGTCAATGTCGCCACGCACGCCAAAATTTGAAGTGATTAAGTAAGAACCTTTTGGACGAATAGAGAAAAGAACTTGTTGGAACTCATCTTGCGACTCTTTGAATCCGATGGCTCCCAAATAGAAGTTGGTCGTCAGCTTAAGGCGTTGTAATTGATCTGAGAATTTGGCTTTACTCGTACTAGACGATGAATCTTGCCCATGGGCCATCACCACACAGAAAGCTGTGACTATAAAAATAGAAATGGGATTGGAAAACAATTTCATCAACGATCCTCATAAGTCCCCCGTAATCCCCGCAAATTCCTAACGACTGTTTTATTTTATAATGACCAGTAATGATAGAAACTTATGGGATATCTGTCATAAATACAGATTTTGAAAAAATTACCTGTCGATATAAAAAATGCTTATCTCAACCCAAACCGACAAAACATGGAGCACCATGTGAAGATAAAGGTACGCCGTACCCTAGTGTGGTGATTTTAGACGGGTGAGTGACGTTCTTTGTTCTGAGAGGAGGGACGTTGGGTGAGGAGTCCTTAAGTTACTGAAAATACGTGTTTTCCATTGTCTCGTTTTGGTACAGGGATTGCTCTTTCTAAAGGTATATAGGAGCCCCTAATGAAGAAACTCTTTCGTATTTTGACATTTGTATCCATCCTGGCTTTTTTTGGAGCCTGCGGCGAAGGCTTTCGCGGAGCCAGCAGTTCCAACAGTTCGCAGCCGAATGAATCTGAGTATTTTAATGATGAAGGAACTCGACGCAGCTTCACAGAATCGAAGGTGGATCGCGATATTCTGCTGACCTATGCCGATGATTTGGAAGGGGAGGAGTCTGAGACTCGTGCTCTGACTAGTATCATCGAAGCCTTTGATCTTAAACTGACAGCCGATTCAAACGAAAACTTTGCAATGGAAGCCACCGTAGTCATAGGTTGCAATGAATCTTACTTCATTGAACGCACAGTGGACCGTAGCGTTTTACAATCCGGGCAGACTGTTAACTTGGGAAGCGATGGACCATTCGAAGTTGAAATTCGCTGCACATCCAGTTCATGCCAAGAACTGGTCGCCGCTGTTCATAAAACCAGTGGAAGCAACCAAGGTACTGTTCTTGTTGGTTTGGCCGTCGGTGGAAACAATGAAGATATGATTCTCTACGTGTCTCGTGATGTTGAATTCACTCCTTACTTTGCGACCTTTGATCACGTTCAACGTTTTGAACAAGTCAATTCTTGTTCCATTGATGAAGCGAATGGTGGATCGGGCGACATTTGGGAAACTCTGACTGACAACGCTGTTGAAATCGGAGTCGACCTTCTCGGAGATTGGTTGGAGCAAAACGGTAGTGATCTTCTCGACGATCTATTCTAATCATTGAGCTGGGTTTGAATCCAGCTCATCGCTTGCTTACGATCTTTTTTTAAATTCTCATTGAGAGGCAATTGGTCGACAAGTACCATTCTTTGACTGCTAAATTCACGGTCAGTTTTCTCTTTCAAGCACTGCAGAACTTTGTTTTTTAGGTTAGAGGCTGCATCGCCTTGTCTTCGAATTAAAATTCCGAGGTCTTCTCCTAATCGTTGATCCGGCACTCCAACACATAAAGTTTCAAGACCCGTTTCTTGCTGAACAAAGCTTTCTAAACCTTCTAGGGAAAATTTTTCGCCACCACGGTTTAAAAACCAATTGCTACGTGTTTTATAAATCCAGTGTTGATCTTGGTCACGCACTTGTATGATGTCCGGGAGTTCATAGCGTTGAGGGTGATGAATCCCTTCGCTGTCGATTATGGCTGTACAGAGGTTTGGTCCTTGAAAAACCAAACCTGTAGGAGTCAGGTCGACATCGACATGTGAGAGAGGGATTCCGATTTCACCATCCTCATGAGGCTCGGCTCCGGGTGGTAGGTGAGTGATTCCCGGAGAAGCCTCTGTGGCACCATACCCAATACTAGGTTCGGCAATCTTCAAAATGGACTGGCAGTTTTTCCACAACTCTTTCTCGACCTTGGCGCCACCAATAATACAGCTGTAGCTGGCCGGTAGGTCCCCTAACTCTTCAGCCTTATTAAGCAGGTCGTAAAAGTGAGTGGGCGTTCCGAGGGTCAAGGTGTTCTCGGTGACATGGTTTCGCCATGCTTTATGGTGAGTCTGACTGTATCGCCCTTCTGGTGTGATTAAATGCAAACTTAGAACCTTAGCGGCACCATAGCCCAAGGTTAATCCAAAGGTATGAAAAGGCTGCGGGTAGCAAAAAATGTTTTCTAAAAGGTCACGGTCAAAGAGCTCGAAAATACCACAAACAGACGACTCAATGTTCTTCTTCGAATAAAGAACGAGTCGGGGGACTTGTGAAGTGCCTGATGAAAACACCCCAGCCACAGCATCTAATGCAGTTCCCTCAGGTTTTGGGATTTTTGGTGACTCTTCCCAGAGTTCTCCCAGCGTGCGAACCTCGCCTTCAGGCAAATGACTTACAAATTCGTAGTTCATTAATGTTGGAGGGAGGAATAATATAAGATCGTTGTTTACCCAGGCTTCATTGAAGGTCTGGAGGGCCAAGTTGCTGTGGTAACCTTTATAGAGCGTAATTTTCATTGGGGAGTTTCCCATCTTTCAATATTCCAAGTCGGAATAGGCAATTGTTATCATTCCACATGTCGCCACCAATAGCTGATGTGAATGATTTATAAATTAAATCGGTTTGAATTGTTTTTGACATATGTTTGTAAAAAGCTGTTTTGTAAAAAAGGAGAAGAAGGGACTGAAACCTATCTACACCCACTTGTAATGTCGATTCGTACTGTTTACCTAAGTCTGTTTCTTGCAAAGATTGTTTATTTTCTAAGGCTTGGTTGACAATGTCGGCAGCGAGTTCTGCCGAACGCAGAGAAACATGCACGCCAGATGAAAAAACGGGATCTAAAAAGGTGGCGGCATCACCCACCATTATCCAACGGTCATCGATTTTTTTATCACTTGAATATGAATAGTTAGAGACCACTTGTTGGTCTTTGAGGGGCTCTGCTTGCGCCATAATTTCCACAAACTTTGGATGGCACTTAAGGAGCTCCACCACCAAGTTTTTAGAATCCCCGTGTTTCTTATAGGTCTCGGCAGAACAAACCACACCGACCGAGGTGACGTCGCCTTTGAAGGGGATGTGCCATGACCAACTCTCGTCGGGGAGAATACCAATAATAATATCCCCCTCGTTTTCTTGGACTTCACGACTGACATTTTTATAGTGGTTGAAAATGGCCACATTGTTGATGAAGTGATTATTCATTTGTCGAGTACGGAACTGAGATCCTAGAAAGGCAGACCGTCCAGAAGCATCCACCAAGTATTGCCCGGTGAGGGTGCCTTGACTTGTTTCGACAATGACACTTTCCTCAGTGAAGTCAGCGCCAGTCACTTTGCAGGGTTGAAAAATTTCGACGCCACATTCTTTGGCATGGTCTAAAAGGTCTTTGTCAAACTCATCTCTTGGAACTTCAAAAGCGAAGGTGTGTTCTTTGTCGAGCCCGTTGGCAAATTCGAAATAAATCGGATACTTTTCGCGGTAATCAATAAACGAGGCCCCAAACTTGCGTATATACTTTCCACTGTCAATTTTCGAAAACACCCCTGATTTTTTCAAAATATCCATAGAGTGGGGCAATAGAGATTCGCCAATCTTAAAAATAGGAAATTCTTCTTTCTCGACAAGGGCAACGGTTCGCCCCTGTTGGGCAAGAAGGGAGGCTAGCGTCGAGCCTCCGGGGCCAGCTCCAATAACTATGACATCAAATTGCTGGTGACTCATAGTAGACTCCCGTAAGCTGTTTCAATCCTTCGACGATCTTGTGAAGTTCGACATCCAACTGACGATCCTTATGAACTTTTGCACTATGAGTTCGCACTAGGTTGTAGAGTTCCAACAGTTCAGGGTCCTTCAGTTCAATTTTCCTTAAATCGATGGCTTGTGCGCAACCCACCAAGTGAATGGCCAATAGAAAAAATAAATTATCAAACATTTTTTCTGTTTGGATACAAGCCGACAGACCCAGGCTGACTTTGTCTTGGTTGTGTGACTCAGAAGACCGAGAAAAGATTCCACCAGGAGTGCTTTGGGCCATAATTTCTGAAGTGATTGCCGACATTGCTTGGTTTAAACCTTTTAAGCCATGATTCAAAAAGCGTTGATCCTCTGGCAAGTTTTCCCAGTCAGCCAAGTTTGGAGGCAAGCCGCGGTTCACTGATTCATCAATCAAGCACATAAATTGGCGATCGATCATGTCGGCCATATGGGCCATTGAAATTTTTAGGTAGTCCATCCCATGAGAGATGTAGCCCCCATAGAAGTTACCTCCCATAGAAAACTCTTCACCATCTTGGATTATTGGATTGTCAGAAACTCCACTGGCTTCTTTTTCTGTCCACTCCTCACAAAGTTGCAAGGTGTCTACTATGGGTCCCAAGATCTGTGGGGCACAGCGCACTGAGTACTTGTCTTGTATGGTGTGGTTTCTCTCTTCGTGTTGATTTGCTTTCTGAATTTTGGGCGATTGGTAGTCTTCATGGTCAAGAAGGTTCCAAACTTTTTGCGCCACCAAGCTTTGGCCTAAAAACTGTTTGGCAAAACTGTTGATGAGTTCGTTGAAAGCTTCTTTTCTTCCATTCAATCCCATCACGCAGAGGGCAGTGGACTTCATGGTTGTATCCAAAAGAAAACGAATCACTTTCAAGTTGTGATAAGAGTAGGCGGCCATAACTGTAGTGCCATTGACCAGGGCCAAGCCCTCTTTTGGTTTTAAGCTGTAAGGCGGTTGATCCAATTCTTCACAAACCTTTTCCATTGTGGTGGTCACACCTCGATACCAAACAACACCACGCCCTTGCACGGCTTGTGCTAAGTAAGCGAGCGGAACCAAATCACCACTGGCACCTAGGGAGCCTTGGGAGGGGATTTGCGGAACAATGTCTTGCTCCACCATCCATTTCAATCTTTTTAAAAGATCGTAACTGACTGAGGAGACTCCGCGGGACAAAGATTGCAATCGAAACAAAGTCACAGCTCGACAGACAGGGAGAGGAAGCAACGAACCGACGCCGCAACTGAGGTAGGTGACTAAATTTTCTTGCAGTTGGGCTGCGTGTTCACCCGAAACAATTCTTCGGGAGCTATCACCGAACCCAGTGGTAACCCCATAAATGGTTTCATTGTTTTCAATGGCATGGGTCAGTTTTTTGTGATTGGTGTTTATTTTTTCTTCGTCCGGGAGTTGAACCCGCAAATAAGGGGCCTCATGGTAGAGAAGTCCACCGAGATCAGCCAAGCTCCATTGTTCTTCACCAACAATGATCGTTTTTGGTTCAGGTTTCAATTTAACTTCTCCCAATTCCAGGGGCCCATTTGAAAGCTCTTTTTACTCGCAAAAAGGTTCTGAGACCATACATTTTCAAACTCACTGCTTTCTGAGGGCGTTGTGGGTTGGATCTCCCAGCCTCCGTCCTCTGACGCTGATATCAAAGTCGTCCTGTAAACCTGCCGTTTTTGCCCGCACTCGTCAATTTCTAAAAGATCAACGACCGCTAAGCTGGGGCGAGCTTTGAATTGAGCGGAAGAAATGAACTCGATAAAGGCAGATTCTCGTGTTTTTGGCCCGTTCTGCAGGCAAAGGCAATCACAGGCATGATCGACAGCTTTGAGAGCCATGGAAGCGCGAATGTTAGGGAGAGTGTGGACAAACTTCTGGGCATGGATCGCACCCGATTGAACGAATTCGAAATCGGTAAGGTTGGAGGCCATGGGAGACGCCAAAATTAAAAGGTCCATGTCTCGTCGTTGTTGGAAAAACAATTCAGTCAATGCGAAGGCCGGTCCATCCAACTGATACCATCGAGGCACTTTGGAACTCCAAAGAGGTTCCGTCAATGGCGGGGAAAAGCAGAAATCTTCTTGTTCGATAGTCACTCTCATGTCGGCTCCTGCCAGTGAACTTCCATAGCAGAACACATTCCACCAAATCCCAAAGAAGAAATTAGAATTCTTTGCAGAGAAAAGCTTTCGGTTTTTTGCAAAAGCGATTCTGCAATCGGTAAATCGGACTCTTTCAGAGTTGCAATACCTGGAGCTTTTTGGTTTTTAAAAATTTCGATAGCAAGACATAAATCGATCAAACCGCTAGCTCCAAGGGTATGACCGATAGACCATTTCGAAGCGGTCACTCGAGGCGGTCGACTTTTAGCAAAAGCTTTTTGTATGGCATTGGCTTCGGTCAAGTCATTGTACTGAGTGGCTGTTCCATGGGTTATAATCAAGTCAGGGGCCTCTTTCCATTGACTAAAGCAGCGGGCTAAATTTTTTCCAGTGGTGTCAGGACGAGTCGCTGAGACACCTTCGCAGAGAGTGTTTACAGAGACCAAGTGAGCCTGGGTTTGTTCCATTTTTTTATGACTCAATAGAGCCATGCCGATTCCGTCACCAAGTAAGAGACCGTCACGGTCAACATCAAAAGGACGCACATGAGCTTCAGGACTTAGAGCTCTTAAAGTTTGAAAGCCCTTGAGAGTAAATGGCCCAATCAAATCACCTGCAACAACTAAGACGTGATCAACTTGATTGGATTCGATCCATTGCTTCCCCAAGCCGAGAGCCCCATGACTGGAGGTGCAGGCATTGCTGACCACCAAAGACTTCTTAATAGCCATAGGAAGTTGTTTTTCAATGGAATTTAATATTTCAAAATAGGGGTCGCTTTGCGGGCAGTTCGTGTCCCATATCAAATCTTCAGTACGACCTTTTGTTGAAGCAAAGATCAGACCCCATTGATCTTGACTTGGAAACTTTGACCAAGTGACTTTTTGCAACTGCTCATCAATCAGGTTCTCAAAGGCTTCAAGTTTGCTTGAAAACTCATTGGTGCCGGGTATTGCAAAATAGGGGACTTGGCTCTGAAGAGTCAGAGAATCAGGGGAAAACTCCTCTAGGAGGCCATTGTAGAGATTTTTACTGGATTGACCGTGACGTGTGGCGCAAGAGATAAAGCTTAGGTAAGCCATACCCGACCTTGACGCCATAACAGGCTATTGGCAAAACAATTGGGATGGATCAAAGAATTGCAAAGCTCGTCAAATTTCAAATTCAAGAAAAGTCGGAAAACAATATATCTGCCGACTTGTTCATCGATGAGAATCTTCCTTCTTTCGAAGGGCACTTTCCTGGAAACCCAATTTTGCCCGCGGTGAGTATTATTGATATTTGTTTGTTTCTTTTGGCTGAATTGAATCCAAAAATCTCTCATTCCGACATTGAAGTTAAAAGATCGAAGTTTATGGCGATGGTTCATCCCAACCAAAATGTGAATATTCTTGCAGAGTCGGATGATGGAAAGAATTGGCGGATGACTTGGAAATCGCACGAGAATCAGTCGAAGCTTGCGCAAGTGCATTTAGTTGTTTGATTCCTGAATCACTTTTTCAACGACATTATAAACATCATCGAGAGTGCGAACGGTACGGAAGGTTTCGGCATCGACTTTGATATTAATTTTCTCTTCCAAAAAAACCAACATATCAATGGCATCCAAGCTATCCAACTCCAAGTCTTCGACAATTTTTGCCTCGGGCTTCAGTTTGTCGGGATCCAGTTCGAATCCATCAATCATCACTTGGTTAATTTCTTTAATGAGAGCTTGTTTGTCCATTCTCAGTTTCCTCAATCACAGCTTTTCAAAATGAAACTGGTATTCATACCACCAAAAGCAAAATTATTACTTAACACAGTTTTATAGCGACCTTCGCGGTTCTCTATCAAGGCATCTATGGTCGAGCACTGCGGATCCAAGTTTTTCAAGTTACGGTTGGCGATGACCAAGCCGGCATTCATCATCTCAATAGAGCAAATTGCCTCTATGGTGCCACAGGCAGCCAGAGAGTGGCCAAAATGGC
Organism: uncultured Bdellovibrionales bacterium; assembly: GCA_965368905.1. Lineage (GTDB taxonomy): Bacteria > Bdellovibrionota > Bdellovibrionia > Bdellovibrionales > JAGQZY01 > JAGQZY01. The sequence goes on from CBDUOS010000012.1 coordinate 13,696, forward strand.
CTTTTAAACTGCTGACTGGGGGACGATTGGTGAAAACTTCTCCGATGGCTAATGCTTCCTGAATATCACCAAGAACAGTGGATGTGGCGTGGGCATTCACATAGTCCACTTGCTCTGGGCTCAAATGGGCTCGATCCAAGGCCATCCCCATGGATTGAACCATAGAATCTTTGACCGGGTGGCTCATATGGTGGCCGTCGCATATATAGGCTCCACCCGCAAATTCGGCTAAGGCTTTGGCGCCTCGCGCTTGCATATGTTTTTCTGACTCAAGGACCACAACTCCAGCACCCTCTGAAATGACCAAACCGTCACGGTCGGTATCGAAGGGGCGGGGTGAATCATTCGGGCGATCGTTATAATGAGTCGAGGCCGCTTGTACGGTATCAAAAATGGCGGCGCTTGTGTAAAAAGCTTCATCAGCACCACCGACAATGGCGATGTCGTAAACGCCGGCCTGGATCAACTCCCAAGCTTGAATCATGGCTTGTGAGCCTGTTGAGCAAGCCGATCCGGTAGAAAGGAGTGGGCCTCGGTAATCAACAGCCATAGCCACATTGGCTGGAACCGAGTGGTTCATGATCTTGAAAAAAGCAGTCGACGTTTGGCTTTCAGGTCCACCTTTTTCAAAAAGTTTTTTAAAATGATCTTCTAAAGTTTTGGGACTGCCCGTGGTCGAGCCCATGATCATGATAGCGCGGTTGGTGTCGATATCGGTCCAGGGGTTTTCGCCTCTGATTCCCGCTTGTTCGAGTGCGGCGAATGTGGCTAAAGCTCCCATCTCTGCCATACGCGACATGCTTCGGCGTTTTTTACGGGGAATTATGGAGCTGTCAAAATCATAGGCTGGGGCCATCAAAAAACTATTGAGACCGTTATAGTCGCGCCAATCATCCATGGTGCGAACACCACTTTTTCCGTCGATCAAATTTTTAAAGACGGTTTCGATATCGTTACCGAGGGATGAGATGATTCCGCTACCAGTGATAAAAACTTTTTGTTGATTCATGCCGGAAACAGTCCCCCATTCACACTGATTGTCTGACCGGTGACGTAGGTCGAATCGGGCGACATTAAAAACGAAACAGCACCGGCCACTTCTTCGGGCTGTCCCATTCGTTGCATGGGAATTCGTTCAATCATCGCTTCGACGTTTGGAATCTCTTCCACCATTCCGGTTTCAATCAAGCCTGGTGAGACTGCATTCACGCGGATGTTGCGTTTCGCCAATTCCATGGCCAGGGTTTTTGTCATTGCAATCAGTCCGGCTTTACTTGCAGCATAATTCAATTGCCCAGGGTTACCGGTTTGTCCGGCTAGCGAGGCCATATTCACAATGCTGCCTTTTCTTTTCCGCATCATTTTTTTCAAGCAGTAACGCATCAAAAAGAAAGGGCCATACATGTTGGTTTTAATGACGCTATCAAAATCCTCATCACTCATGAGTCCAGCCATGGTGTCGCGATGAAGTCCGGCATTGTTAACGAGTCCAAAAAATTCTCCATCGAGATTTTTAAAAAAGAAATCCATTTGGTTTTCCACTTGGGTGGAGTCGGAGACATCAAATTGAATGACTTGGGCTTGTCCGCCCTTGTCCTGAATATCAAAAACAACTCTTTGTGCACTTTCAGAATTGGAGTTGTAATGCACAAGAATAGAGTAACCATCATCCGCCAAACGATAGGCGATGGCTCGACCAATCCCGCGGGAGGCGCCAGTGACAAGTACCCAGTTGTTTTCCATTTGCTTTTACCTCAATGATGGTCGATAGAAATATCATGGGACATTGACGAAACAATAATATAGAATCAAATGACTCATTGCGTACTACTGGATTGGGAAAGCTGTGAAACTAAAACCCGTAATTTACCTTCCGAATGCCTCCGAAGCTGGTGTTCAGCAGCTGGACAGCGTGGCCCAGATGGGGTTTCCAGTGGTTTTGTCGGCCCAAGACATGCAAAAAAGTTCACAAAGCCATGAATTATTCTCTGTTTTCGCCAAGGGACAAATGCATCTGATCTCCTATGAAGTGGAGGGTGGGCATAGTGATTTTGATCTGGTTATGACCCAAGCACAAACCAATGAGTGGACCCACATTATCAAACTCTCTCACCTAACATCGGAAGTTTTGCAGGAACTAGAGAACCTCCCCGAGGCCTTGTCGAAAGCTCCATTTGAGTTTGTGTTTTTCACGCCTCCAAAAAAAGAAGGGGAGAAGAATAGTCCTTTGTTGCAACGGTTTCTGGATGTCGATGATTTTGACTACCGGCACTTGAAGTCCAGCTCTGGGGTTTTCCCGGTGTTTTTGATTCAAAATTTGGGTTTACAAAGAAATGATGGTTTGAATGACGTCAGAGTATTGGTTCATTGTTTGCGCAATCGTTTGCCTTACCGAACGCTTCCCCTCGGTGGAGAGTTGGAAAAATCCAAGTCTTGGTGGCAAGACAAAACTTTGGATACCTGGCTGCTCAGCCTCTCGAGTTTTCATCGCGATGAACGCCCTATTCACTCTGCGACTTCGTTTGCAGTGGGAGCCTTTTTAGCCTGCACTCCTTTTTATGGGTTGCAAACTGCTTTGATCATTTTAACTTCTATGATTTTTCGTTTGAGCTTTCCGGTTGCCTTTTTAGGTTCGCAAATATCCTTACCTCCGATTTATTCCTTGATTGTTCCTATACAGTTGTACGTTGGCTTTTCTATAACCGGTTCACCTTTCGAGTTTGATGGCTCTTGGTTGGATATTGCGAGGCAGCACTTTGGAGCTTGGTTGATTGGGTCTCTAATTGTAGGTGGTGTCCTTTCGTTGGCCATGGGATTTGTTTGGTTCTATTTGCAGAAAGGAGCACAAACTCAGAAAGTCAATTGGACAGGACGGATGCGTGGTGGGCGTTTTGGCAACGCCTTCATGATTTTCAGTCTACGAGTTTTAGGTTTGCGCTTTTGTTACTTCCTTTTATTTTTTATTGTGCCGTATTTTTACTTGTTTGCACCAACGGCTCGCCGTGGATTGAATGAGTACTATCAGATTATTCAGCCTCGAATGGGTTGGTTGCGCCGGCAATGGGTGGTTTTAGCTCACCTCTACAAGTTCGCTCAAATTCTGTTGGATCAAGCCTATCAAGCGGCGCGAGATGAAATCAGTTTTGACATAAAATACATGACTGGAAATGTGTTGCGACAGCACCACGAGCCGGGAGCACGATTGATGTTGTTTTCTCATTTTGGTGGGTGGGGAATATCCACACAAGGTTTCAGTCGTAGAAACACTAAAAAACCCATTCACATGATTCGCTATCAAACAGAGGCGTTATCCAGCGATAAAGTTTTTCGCGAAAAGAATAAATCGAACCTGCATAATATATCCATTAAACCCGGTGAACCGGTGTTTATGGCGATCCATGAAGTTTTGCGAGATGAGGGGCATTTAGCGATCATGGGTGATCGCCCCTTTGATAACAATTTTGAATTGAAAAACTTTTTAGGACGATTGGCGCCGGTTCCAACAACTCCATTTCGCCTTGCAAAAACTTACAAGTCGAAATTGAGTTTCGTGCTTGGTTTTCGTAGAGGGTTCAAGGCCTATGGGTTGGCAACTAAAACTTTGGATTTATCGAAAGTTGGTATCGACGAGGCCATCGAAAGTTATTTAAAGTTCCTCAAAACCTATCTTGAAGAGCACCACGACCAATGGTTCAACCTATACAATTACTGGTCGTCGTTGCCCACACTTCCCAATGGAGCAACCTGCCTGCCTTCCAAAAACCAAGTCGAAACTCCTTACAGAATCAGCAAATAACCCGTGGACTTACTTAATCGGGGTGTACTTGGATGTTTCGATAAAGGCTTTCCAGCCGTTGTCAGAAATAGTGAAGGACAAAGGAATGCCTTCCGCGTTGTACTTGTAAATTCTTAGGACCAAGTTCTTATCTTTAAATTCATCATGCGTGGGCATGACGTTTAAATGGCTGCGTTTTAAGTAGTTCAAGGTTTGAATTTTTCGCAAGGTTTGTTTCACGAATTCAGGCCTAATTTTTGGAGGAAGTTCCATGTGAAACTTCACTTGAGTTGTTCCTGGTTTGTTGGTGTTGCCTTGGGCTTCAAAAGCCTTGGTTCCGAAAGGAGTTAAACCAATAATTTTAAAGAAACCTTTGTCTACTTTTGAAAGGCTAATAAACGGAATGGTTTGTTTTCTGGGTTGTAACAATTGAAGTTGTACACTTTGCTGGTACTTTCCGTCGGGAAAAAGTAATTTTGGAAGAGACTCCGTTGGTTTATGCGTACAGCCGACAAAAAACAATAATAAAAAAAGAATCCTACATCGATTGAATCTGTTCAGAAATTTCATTTCTCTCCCATAGATAAGCGGGTTTGAGTTGTAACGCTTTTTGGTACAAATTCTTCGCTTCAATACTATGTCCGAAGCACTGGGCCACTCGGCCTTGTGTCCAAAAGTAAGCATAGTGGTTTTCTAATCTTTCAGGGTAGGCCAGTTTTTTCAATTGTTCTTTGGCTTTGCTACAGAATCCACGACCCGCTGTTTTTCTAATACCTTTAAGCTGTTTGATGGAGGCTTTCAGCTGGTGGAAGTTCAAGCCCTGCAAATCAGGGTCCTCCGGAAGGTTATCGATCAGTACGGGTTTTTTCGTAGAAAATGAGGCATTGAGGTCAATTCCGACAAATTCTTTACTAAGTGATGGGCCTTTCGCAACGTAGAGAATTTGCTCCTTAGAGTTATAAATGAGGGCGTGACTGGCAATCAAGGCATCAATACTGGCTCTGTGTCCGAGAACCCTTTGCCCATTCAGCACTTGCTTGTCTCGCAAAATGTTGAGGATGTCAGCGGTGTTCGATTCCGCTGAAAGCAATTTGGTGGCTTTTTCAAGCCGCTGTAAAGTGGTGTTGTTTTGTTTGCGTTTGCGGTTTGTTTTGTCCAACTGAAAACTGGGACTTTGTAGATGATTGGTGACGACTGCCATTTGATCTTTAACTAAGATCTCAGTTTTTGTGGGTGTTTTTTCAACGACGTAGAGTGGATCGTTCTGGTCGGCGACAACAAAAATGTCAGTGATTAAAGGTTTTGCGCTTTTTAGTATGTCCACTGCTTCTTTTGCAGTGGTGGCTTTTTGTAAGGCCTGTAAAGCGACCAAGGTCGTGGGAGTTCCTAGGCGCGTGAAATCATCACTACCGGCGGCATTAATGGCAATGTAGACCCCAGACTCATTGATTCCAGATACCACGCCGACCATACCTGAAAAAATGACTGACACAAAAGCTTGTCCCTGTTCAGGGAAGACCCACTTCACGATCTTGTCTTCATCGAAAACCCTCCCACCTTCGAAATCAAAGTTGCGACCAATCAGCCAGCCATCTTCAAGGTGTCGAGCCACTTGTGTGCAAGCGCCCATGACCAATCCGCGGTCGATCATCATTTGTCCCATGTCATGAATGCCGTGGTAGGCGAGCTGTCTGGTGAAGGGAGTTGCAAAAAATCGGTCTTGTTTCGACCCATGCAATGAAACTCCATACATTTCGTGCAACCACTCTGTTTCATAGTAGTCTTCAAGCCCTTGAAACCAAGCCATGGAAAATAAGAAGAGGGCGTATTGTAAGATCTTTGAGGGCATGACCTCATCCAGCTTTTCGATCAGTGACTTTTCTTGTTCCAAAAGAAAATCATGAGTCCAGTAACCATACTGTTGGCCACGTGCGAACGGGCTTCCTGTGAGAACCACATGATGTACACCCCAATTTTTTTTATCGTAAAAATGGGACTGTTCTTGAATCTCTGCGATTGAGAGGAGTTTCTCATCAACAGTTGGAGGTTCGACATTTCCAAACCATACAATAACAAATGGGGTGATCAATAGAAGTAGCAATAGAGGTATTAGAATCTTTTTAAACACGACGAGCCTCGGCGAGAGCAGGGTAAATCAAAAAAGAGAAGAGAAGGGCTCCTAGCAATCCAAATAAAATCGTGGTTCCTAAGTCAGCGAGGACGGGGTGTCCACAAAAGGCTAACGGGGCAAACCCCGCACACGAGGTCGCGGCCGATAAAAAAATGGATCCAAAAACTTTTTTCAACTCTTGGGTTTTGGGGTAGGCAGTACAAAATACGCCATAGTCCAAAGTTAAACCCAACAAAATAATCAAGGAAACAAATGAGATAAAAGTGATGGGGCGACCGAGAACAGTGGTGACGATTAGAATTCCACTGAGTGCACCTAATACAGGGACAAATACCTCCAGGCTTTTTTTCTTAAAAAATAGTAGTAGAAAACCCAGAGTTATAAAAAAGCAGGAGAATAAAAAAATCAGAGACTCTCGTCTTAAGCGCTTTGGGAAGTCTCGGGTCAGCTGAGTCAGGAAAAAGGTTTTTGGGAATTGCTCTAAAATTTTTAGCACTTGTTCGTCCGATTCGGCTTTGAAAATGGAAAGTGTTGACGAGCCCACTTGAAACAAAGACCAGGCCTTGCCGGCTTGTAAATTAGGGGTGGAGAGGGTCTGACATTGAATTTGTGTGAAAAAGCTCGAAAACAAAGCCCCATAGGGCGCAGTCTGAGCTAACTCTGACAATTGATTCTGGTTTTTGCAAACCCAACTTTTCCATTGAGCCCTTCCTGTACTTGCAGATGTTGCTTCAAACTGTAGAGGGTTGAGGACGGATATGCTCTCTTTTTGCCCCCAGTCAGAGAGGGTCTGCAAAGTGGCATCGTCCTTCGCTAGATAAAAACCCAATCGATTTTTAGATTGGTCAATGCCAGAGTTGTTAATCTGTTTGCGCAATTGGTTATGGGTAAGGTCCATTCTTTGCAATGAAAAGTCGAGGTTTAAAAAAGCGACACAGAAAAGAGATAGCAGTGAAAGGCTTCCAGTGACTGTCAGTGCAGCCTTTTTTGAAAGTCGAGGTAGAGGCACATGAAGGGGCGTTTGGTTTTTATGCCAACCCAATCGAGAAATCAGGTAGCAAAAAACAAAAGCCAAACTTAATCCGACAATAGCAAAAAGACTGATTTGTCGGATCAATGGGGTGCTGAAAAACAAGAGGAGGCTAAAACTCAATAGAGTAGTAACAAAACTGATACCATTGGTGCGCCAAGTTTTACGATCAAAGGGGCCACTCCAGCCATGAAAAGCATAGTCCATTGCGATTCCCACCAGGCCGCATCCAAAAGCTAAAGTGAGACCGTGAATGCTTCCCCAGACCCACTGGACAACGAAGAAGGCGCCTCCTATTGAAATGGCCAGTGTTGGTACTAAGAGTAAAAACAATGCTCTTCGGCTGATGAGCAAAAACAAAATAAGAGAGAGGATTAGAAACGATCCAATCAATGCCACTCTCTGTAAATCTTGAATAACCTGTTGTTTGTTGATTTGGGATCCGAAGTGTGGGCCAATCCACTGCACTCCAGGATTGATACTACTAAGAGCAGTCATTTTGTTGACCCAATCGGTGCTTTGTTGAGACTCAGGAGAGAAATTTAAAAGAAAAGGCAGTACATGAATTTCTGTACTGGATTCTGAGGCGGAGAAGAACTTTTGAAAGTGGGACGCCAGTTGATCGAAGCGTGCCAGCGGAAATTGTCGCATAAGATTGAGAGTGTCGCTGCTCATTGGAAGGCTCAAAGTGACGATCGTTTTATCCAAAGAGTTTTTAAGGTCCTTGATAGACCTCGGCGGAGCTTGTAGAAATGTCTGCTGGTGCGCGAGGTCCTCAATTAAACCAGACGCCATAGGGATGTTCAAACAAGGGTTGTATAAAGTGTCATCTGGAATGTTGGTATTTAAAATATCACAGGCCTGTTCAGGCGTGACTTGGGATTCGTCAAAAAGAAGGAAGTTCCACCAAGAGATGGGGGCTTGTTGGTAGGCCTGAAAAAACTCTTTTTGTTCCGCTGGCAGAAAGATGTGAGGTGAGCTTTCTAATTTAGCCCAAGCAGGGTCAATGATCAGGAATGTGAATAATAACGTGAGCCACTTCATTTTTTCAATCGGGTGTTTGAAAAGTTGAGGCGAATGGAGTCGGTATTGTGTTCTGTCATGACAATTTTCTCCACTAACTTTTTCTTGTTCAATTGAATAGCAATCGATTGAAAAATACTTCCTTTCTTTTTTGGCTTCAGGAGAAACGAACCCTTCTCTGCCTGAGTCACGTTGAAGTCTTTGGTGATGGCATCGGCATCCATGGATAGCCACGCAAAAACACTCTTCATTTGCGACACCACTTTCGGGTTTGTAAGGGCTTTCCAGGGCGAGGTGTCAGTACCTGTTTGAACAAAGAGCTTCTGTTTTTCCATTTTCATAGCCGTGTATGAGGGGGTCAAGACCTTCCAAACAACCTGCGGTGCAGGTTGCTTTTGAACTGCAAAAGTCCCGGTGGTTTTGATCTCAGTTCCCCATTCTTTCACCCATCGAATTTGGGTGAAGTCGGCTGTGATTTTGCTAATATTTTTCAAATGACCCAATTGCCGGTCCAATGTGCTGGAGGTAAGCGTGGGTGGTGCGCCCTTGGGAGCCGCCAGGAGAGCGAAAAGAGACAGGTAAATAATGTGCCGCATTAGCGCGCCGAAGCTGACCTTTTTCATGAATTTATGTAAGTATCACTTCTTATTTGGTCGGTAAATTGGAGAATGAGATGGATAAAGAAAAACTAAGCCAAGAAGTGAAAAACCTCATTATCGAAGCCGTCAATTTACAGCATTTGACTCCAGATTCGATAGAAAACACAGCTTCACTTTACCAGGATGGCCTCGGTTTGGATTCAGTGGATATTCTTGAAATTATTGTGGCCATTGAAAATCAGTTCGGAGTGAAAGTGCCCAATGCCGAAAGTGGTAAAAAGGCATTCCAGTCTGTTGAAACCATTGTCGATTTTATTGCGACTCAGAAAAGTGAGACCAGTCATTAAGACCTCAAAGGCATTTGTAGGGCCCTACTCTTGCGTTACACCTTTTGGAATCTCTGAAGACTCTCTTTGGCAGGCCTGTGTCAGTGGCCAGCGTCTTTTTTCTGATGGGCTTCTGCGAATCCCACAGGCCGTGACCGATGAGTGCCGTCAGGCCCTTCCACGACCAAAACCATCGAAGCAGTTTTCTGGGGTTGAGACCAACGATCTATTGGCTTGGTCCATGTATGTGGTGCAAGAAGCGGTCAGAAAATCAGGGTGGTCAGAGTTGGATGATAGTGTGGGCTTGGTTTTAGCGACCACAACAGGACTCACTAAAAACTGGGAGTCCGATTTGATGGACTACTTCCGCGACAAACAATCCTCGGATCATCTCTATCATCCCCTAGGAAGTTTTGCCGTGGAGCTGCAGCACCAGTTAGGTCACAGTGGCCCAGTTCAGTTGATTTCCTCAGCCTGTTGTGCGGGGACCCAAGCGGTGGGGATGGCTCAGCGTTGGATTCAAAAAGGTTTCGTTGAGAAATGTCTTGTTGTTGGTGCTGAACAAATATGTCAATTGACCGATACCGGATTTCGTTCCCTGTCTTTGGTGAATGGAGAGAGTTGCTTTCCGTTCAACGAACAATATAACAACATTTGCTTGAGTGAAGCTGTAGCAGCCATTTGCATCGACCAAAATCAGGAGAACGCACTGGCCGAGATTGCAGGTTTTGGTTGTTCGAGTGATGGGCACTCAATGACGGCACCTAAGCCTGATGGCAGTGGTCCCAAAAAATCAATGAAGAAGGCGATGCAAGAAGCCCAATTAACACCGAATCAATTGGACTGGGTACATGCTCACGGTACTGGTTCTGTACAGAATGATCGCGCTGAAGCCGCCGCGATCAAACAGTTGGAGATTTCCTGTCCAGTAACATCCACCAAGGGTGTGCACGGCCACAGCCTAGCTGCCTCCGGTGTTTTAGAATCCATTCTTTGTGTGATGGCATTACAAAAACAAAAACTTTTACCCACTTGGGGAGCTGAGCCAGGGCATTTTAATATCAACTTAGAAACGGAACTTGAAGACAAACCCCTGCAAAGGATTTTAAAGAACACTTTAGGGTTTGGAGGCATTAACTCTAGCTTGATCTTTCAAAGGCCGGTGGATCATGGCTAGTCACTTTCATTGGCGATTTCAAGGGCCAGCTTCGGGTATTCCGTTTGACCCCGCCCTCCGCAAAGCCACCACAATGATGAAAATGGTGGTGGAAGGTCTGAGAAATATGACCACTGTGTTGGATTTTTCCAATTATCAACAAGGTGAAATTTCGACTTTTTTGGGGTCGCTCCATGGAGAGATCGAACCCACATTGAACTATTTAAAAGGGTTGGCACAAAGCCAACATTCTCGCCCATTTTTGTTCCAAAATTCTTTGCATCATTCGACCACAGGGTTTGCCAGCCAGAAGTTTCAATGGGTTGGTCCTTCTTATTCCATATGTTGCATTCGCGAACCACAGCGTGAGATTTTACAGGCCGGACTTCTTCACGGAAAAGATGAGCCTCTGTTGTTAATTCACGGTGAAAGTTTTCCTGCAGAGTTGGCGGATATTTCGTGCTACGAGCCTTTAGACAGTTGCGAAGTTTTGTTTTTAAATCGAAAAGCCGTTCGATGCCTTAACGGCTCTTTCCACTTTAAAAACTTTGCAGATGTGTCACTGTTTCTGCAGGAGAAAGGATCAGTATGCGCTCTCCCTTGAGGAGTCTTACTGGTTCCGAAAACGAAATTTATTTAACCTTCGATGATGGACCTTGTCCGGGCGTTACTGAGCATGTTTTAAATCAACTGGATAATGTCGAAGCCAAGGGCACGTTCTTTGTGATCGGTGAACAGGCGAAGAAGAACAAAAGTTTACTCAAAGAAGTGATCAGTCGAGGCCATGCGATTGGCAACCACAGCTGGGATCACAGATATGGACATTATTTTCGAAATAAAAATCATCTGCAACAGTGGGTGGTGGACTCTCACCATCGATTGGCTGACTTGATCGGCGAAGAGCCCGTAGCCTTTCGGTCTCCGGCCGGTGTGATCACACCTCCCTTGAAGCAGGCCATGGCGGAGCTGGATATAGCCTGGGTACACTGGAGTCGACGCTATTTTGATACAAATGTGCCACTCACTTGGACTTCACCATGGTGGCAGTTTAAGCGGGGTGACATTGTTTTGTTGCATGATCGGCAAAGCTCTTTCTTGAAAATTCACTTTTTAATGACTCTCGTCAAAATGCTTGGTGTCCTGCGGGATAAAGGTTTTGACATTCAACCACTAAGCAAAGAAAAATTTCACAATGATTGTTGATTTGCCCGTTTCTGAATTGATTCCCTGCTTGCCCCATAGACCTCCCATGGTTTGGGTCAATCGTGTGAGCCGTGTGGGCAAGGACTACAAAGGGCTGGCGGGCACCTGCGTTGTCACATTAGAGCACAACGCCCTGTATATCAGCAATGGTGAGCACTTGCGTGGCTCCGCTGCTATAGAGTTTACGGCCCAGGGCTTTGGTTATTTAAAAGCAGCTTACCAAAAAATCCACAAATTCAATGACCCCCCATCAAAAACCTACCTCACCGGAGTTCGCGCCTGTCAGACCAACTTTTCATCTGTTGACCTAAAACAGACGCCAGAACTGGATGTGCGAATTTCAGTGTTGCGAGAATTGTTGCCCATCACTTATGTGCGGGGAGAAATTTTTGTCTCTGGAACCGATCAAAAATTAGCGGAAGCCGAGATACAAGTCTATGTGGATTAATCTTTGAATGGTGAATTTCGGCCATTCGGTTTCATTCACAATATTTTGTCATTGACTTTACCCCCCCGGTGGCAAGCTTTCTCTATACAAAAACAAGGAGGACGGGAATGAAAAAGTCTCTGATTAATATTACAGTTTTGGAGTTGCTTACAAAGCATCTTCATTGAGTGAAAACATGATCCCTCTTCCTCAATCAGAAGAAGAAAAACAAGCGTTGATCACAGCTCTTGTTGGCCAATAAGCCAACCCAAATTTTAGGATGCCAAACCGCTCTTCAGTGAGCGGTTTTTTGTTTAAGCTGTAAGAAATTTCACGATCATAGCTACCGTTCGGCGATTCGACCGTCAATAAGGTAGATTTCTCGATTGGCCATGGCCGCATATTCTTCTTCGTGGGTGACCAGGCAAAGGGTTGTGCCCTTGTCTTTATTGATTCTTTTAAGGATATCCATAACGATTTCACCATTGGCACTGTCAAGGTTTCCAGTGGGTTCATCAGCAAACAGATACTTTGGACTCATAACCAAAGCTCTTGCAATAGCCACTCGCTGCTGTTCACCTCCCGACATTTGTGACGGAAGCTTATCCATAACTCCTTGAACATCCATTGTTTTCAAAAGTTCGATCGCACGGTCGCGATATTGTTCAATGACTCCCACATTTCGTGGAGGTAGTAAGACATTCTCCAGACCCGTCAGCTCTGGCAGAAGGTAATGGAATTGGAAAATAAAGCCCACATTTTGGGTGCGGAACTCATGAATTTTTTCCACCGACATTTTCGCTATATCTTCGTTATCAATCATCAAGCGGCCAGAGCTGGGTAGGTCCAGTGAACTTATAATGTACAGTAAAGTACTTTTCCCGCTTCCAGAGCGTCCAGAGATAGAAACAAACTCACCATTCTCAATGGTAAAGTCTAAGTCATGGAGAACTCGGTGAGGTGGTTCGCCAAATTCTTTTACAATCTTTTCTCCAACAATCATCGATTCCCCCGAATGATATCAATCGGAGTCATCTGACTGGCCATATACGCCGGTAACACACTAGCGATGAAAGAGGCAATGAGGGCCGCTACAAAACCGGATAAATAAATGGAAGAGTCGTAACTCACGAATAAGTATTTGCTTCCTCCGAGTTCCATACCAGTGTCAATCGAACCAACTAGGTAAGTGACAAGTGCCCCCATCAAAAGCCCTACAATTCCACCAAGGATACCTAAGAAAAAACCTTGATAGAGAATCAACTCGAGTATCTTATAGGGTGGATATCCGATGGAGCGAAGAATCGCAATCTCATGTTTCTTTTGATTAATCATAATCGATAAAACGTTGTAGATCCCAAAGGCTGCTACAATCAGGACGGCAAACATAATAAAATACCGCACAATATCCTGCATTTTTATCATTTCCATAAAACGAGCATTGGCCGCTCGCCAATCTTCCACTTTGTCTTTACTAAAGCTGGACCAGAATTCGGCCAACTCCTCTGACTTTTCGATATCGGTTAGAGCTACGGCAATTTCACTTAGCCGACCTGGTGTGCGGTTGACCTTTTGCACGTCCGACAAGTGGGCAAACGCCATTTGTCGATCAATTCTTTCATCACCAAACTTGCTAAAGCCCACAATTTTAAAAGGTGTCAGTCTTCCATCGGCCCCAAGAACATCGACGTACTGTCCCACACGTAAGCCCAGATCCTTACCTACGCCAATACCTAAGACAATCTTGTTGCCTCCAGCGGACAGATCGGAGAATTGGCCTTCGGTCATATAATCCGCGATCTCACTGATGCGAAGCTGCTTATCAGGGATGGAGCCAACAAGACTGACATTTGTTTTAAGTTTCCTATTTTTCAAAATAACATTGGTCGATAGACGCGGTGAAAAGTCGTAAACATCGGGGTTTTTGCGTAAAACCTCTGACCACCCTAAGTAGCTCTCCAGCTTGGATTCGTCGCGTTTGCCTGAGGGGGGGGTGATCCAGTGGATAAAGAGATCATCGTGGTACAATCGAGCTCGAACATCATCTTCTGTGATTTCATTTTCCGCACCCGAGATTATGATGTGTGCGGTATTGTTCAGAAGAGCTTTGATCATATACTCACGCAACCCCAATTGAACGCCAGAGATTGAGACAAACAGCATTGTCCCAAAGCTCACTCCTAAAAGGATCAGTAGAGTCTGAGTTTTTCTTGAGAAAAGCTGCTTCATAGCTAAAAAGAGCATAGCTATTTTCCTTTAACCAAGAGCTCATCTGAAAGCTGAATATCTCCTTCGACGAGTTCGGTCCAAAGGCCATCGGTGTGCCCCGTAACCACATCAATTTTCTTTTTGCGACCGTCACGCCTTCGAATGACCTGGCCTGAGGAAACCGCCTTCAGAGGTATCAATACAACATCTTTTTTACGTCCGACCTCGATCACAACGTCGGCTGTCATTCCGGGTAGGACATGGGGGTCTATCTTTTCTGCTGCGATTCGAGCGATAAAATCTCCCATCTTTGGGTAGACCTTTTCAACTTCTCCTTGAATGGCTTCGCCCGCCATACTCTGAAAAACCAATTTGGCTTTTTGTCCCGGTCGAACCTTGAGGGCGGCTTCTTGCTCCAGTGAAACCTCGATAAATTTATTATTAAGATTCTCTAGTCGCAAAATTGGAGCCTGTGGTGAGACAACTTCTCCGTCTTTGTATTCTGCCATGGTGATGGTTCCCGTGAACGGAGCACGGAATGTCACACTTGTATCAAAGGAGATCATCTTAGCTCCCTTCTTGACCAAGTCTCCTTCTCTAACAAACAATTTTTCAACATTAGCCAACACTCCGATTTTCAACTCGTAGACCTCATCCGACTCGACTTTACCAAGGCCATAGATCGCTTCTAAGACCTCTCCTCGCTTGGCCTGCAGAGTCTGAATGTTACGTTTTTTTGTGTAGATGGCTGTAGCAGCTAGTCCGGCCACCAAAACTGCAATAAGAACAAACCACTTGATGTTCCTTTTTTTTAACACAAGACCTCCTAGCATTGCGTACTCTTATAGCGAGGATTCGGGACGGGAGCAATCTATGGAATAAGATTTAGCTGTCCATAAGGGAGCGAACGTTAGCAATATGCTCCTTGATTCCAATCATGAAACCTGTTGTGCGCATGCCAGCGATTGAGGCGGCCATAATGCCAGGGAACAGGGTGTTTTGGCCACTGACGAAGAGGTTTTCAATTTTAGTGCGTCCACTAAGGGCTCGGGCTCCAGTGTAAGAAATGGAATGGTAGATTCCATAGGCGGAACCTTCTGGGGACAAGTTGAAGCGCTTGTTGGTGAGTGTGGTTGATGTTTCAAAGCGCAAAGTGTTCTCAGTCATTGAAAACCCAAAGTGATCCATCGAAGCCAGAGCCTTTTGTGCCATCTTGTCTTTTAAGCGATGGTAAGTCTCATCTCGGCTGTAGCCTTTCTTATGCTTCCACTCTTCAACCCATGAGTAAAATTGTGGGGCGTGTACACTGAAGGCCACTTCAGCGTCGGTCTCTGGAGTCTCTCGGTCCGGAAAAGTCATAAAACTGATCAACGGGGCGTCATTCACTGGTTGGTCTGGAATCATCGTCATTGGTAATGGTTTGTCGAGGTGGTAATAATTGCGTTTGATTTCTGGGACGGCTTTTCTTTTCGCCACACCGTACAGCCCCATGATGCCGATCGACTCGGGTGTGTTGAGGATGCGTTGGCGATAGGGTTTTCGAAAGTGTTCTTCTCCGGCAAGTTCCAACATATGTTTGGGATGACCACAGAAAATAAACTGATTCGCGGGGTAGACATTACCGCGGCGAGTGACGACGGACTGAACTTTACCGTTATCGACCTCAAAGCAGGTGGCATTCTCACGTAAAATGATTTCACCACCAAGAGATTCAATTTTATTCACAAAGCGCTGAGCCAAGGCATCGCCGGAGCCGCGAAAACCATAGCCACCACTGCGAATCAAAGAGTCTACAATCACGGCGTGCAGTCCAAATGAGACCTCGCCGGGCATTACGCCATGCAGTCCACAGTAGGCATACAGTGCTGAATGAAGTTCTGGGTTTGAAATGTATTTCTCGACAGCTTTTTGTAAGCTGGTCTCTAAAGATCTTAATAAACTTTGCTGATCGTAATCGACCAAGAACTCATAGGTGGGGAAATTGCGGGCCACCACTTTCAATTCTTGAAAGAAGTTTTTAATATTGCCTTTGTCTTTCGGAAACTTTTTGGAAAAGTGATCGATAACGCGATCGTAACCTTTTCCAAAAGACACTTCAGAAACCCTCTGGTTTCTAAAATGAAAAGTGTCGAAGGCCTCTTCATCCAAGGGGCAAAAAGTTTCCGGTGAGTAGACACCCAGATAATTGAGAAGAGCCCAAAAGGGTTCTTTTTCCTGTAGGGCGCCCACGTAGTGCGCGCCGCTGTCATAGAGATGCCCCATTTTCTCGAAGGAGTGCATGTAGCCACCAGGCTTGTAGTGAGCCTCTAAGACTTTGACGGAATAGCCTTTGCGCAGCAATAGGATGGCGGATGTTAGCCCTGAGATACCGCTTCCTACAATTACCACATCGGATTTCTGTTTTAGCAAACTTGGGGACCCCTTCAGTTGAACCTGTGGACAAACTAAGACATTGCGTCTATTTAGATAGCTATGAAGGAAGTTGAAATCAAGCGTTATCCCTTTTTGTTGCTCCACCTGGTGACTTCGGTGGGTGTTCTGGGGAGCTTCTTTATATACACAGCCAATCTGCCCTTTCTGATCCTGTCGCGCTGGAATCGATCCTGCTGGCGGATTTCGGGCAATATCACCCAATGGGGTCTTCGCTCGCTGCGTTTTTTTCAACCGTGGTGGAAAGGGGAGTTAAGTGTGACCCTCCCCCCAGCTGTTGAGGCCGGCAATCAAGGTTGCCTTTGTGTTGCCAATCACCGCTCCCATATGGATGTGTTTCTACTTTTAGAGCAGATTCGTGGTCTCAGGATTCTGACTAAGAATTTGATTTTTTGGATTCCAGGCTTAGGAATCGCAGCTTTTCTTTTGCGAATGATTCGAGTGAAACGGGGAGATCAAAACTCTTTCTGGAAAGCTATGGACAAAATATCGGACGCATTAAAAAACAAAGAGATCGTTCACGTGTTTCCCGAGATGACTCGGTCCGCTTATGGAGAAACTAAACTGGCTCGCTTCACCCTGGCACCCTTTCAAAAAGCCATGGAGGTGGGGGTGCCGGTTGTTCCCATTGCGATTTGGGGAACTGACTATCTATGGCCCAAAGGAACCCATGCCATCGCTGGTAAGGGTCCACTGGTTGTTAAAAATCTGACTGCCGTAGACAGTCGCGAGTTTGCATCGGCTGTGGATCTTTCAAACCATGTGAAACAGCTTCTGCAAGATGAGATCGATCGGTTGAGCCAGCAGCACCCTTATCCGGAGCATTCTTGAAACTTCTATTGGCGGTTCCTGTTTACAATGCCGAACCAGTGGTCCATAATGTGGTGAAAGATCTTCTAGAAAACACCGACCTGCCCTTGTTGGTAGTCGATGATGGCTCTCATCCATCTTTGCAACTTCCTAAAAACTCACGGTTGCAATTGATTCATCAAGATGAAAACCGAGGTAAGGGCGTGGCTTTGCAAACCGCCATGACCGAGGCCCGCAACCAGGGTTACACCCATTTATTGAGCTTTGATGGAGATGGACAGCATCGTTGGCAAGATGTGACCAAGTTGGTCGAGGCCGCCGAGAAGAACCCAGAGGCTCTGATTATAGGAGCGCGTGAATTTGACTCTTCAGTTCCTGGAGTCAGTCGTTTTGGGAGGCGATTTTCCAACTTTTGGGTAAAGTATCAAACGGGAGTAACAGTGAGTGATTCTCAAAGTGGCTTGCGTCTTTACCCATTGCAGCCATTTGCCGAGACACATTTTTTCACCAAACGCTATGATTTCGAGATCGAGGTTTTAGTGCGTGGAATCTGGAAGGGGCTACAAGTGAAAGATGTGAATGTGGGAGTAATCTATGCACCGAAAGAAGAGCGAATTTCCCACTTCAATAAGTTTTGGGACAATGTTCGTATCACCGGCATCAATATCTATCTGATTGCCTATTCCCTCATTTTCTATCAACGCAGCCTTGCTAAAAATATCCTGGCTGGTGTTCTCGCCTTTTTGGCTCTTCTTGTCCCCAACCCATTCGCGGCTGTGATTCTGGGAGTCTTGGCTTGTGTTTTTTTGAAAATCAATGTCATAGTGTTCGTGGTGGCTTACTTTGGCATACTACTATCCATAGGGCTGCTCGGTTTTTAGGAGGAGCTATGTCCATTATTTTTCGCCAACTGTTTGAATCAGAAAGTTCGACTTACACCTACATCCTCGCCGATGCTCGAACTAAAGAAGCTATTCTCATCGATTCGGTGCAAGAGACTATGGATCGCGATTTACAAATCATTGAAGAATTGCACTTGAACCTAAAGGTTCTATTGGAGACCCATATTCATGCCGATCACATCACAGCCTCTGGTCCTATTCGCGAGAAATTGAAAGTGCACATTTATGCCGGAGCCGGAACTGAGCTAAAAACTGCGGATCGCCTCTTGAAGGATGGTGAAGTCTTTGAAGTGGGTACTATGGTTTTTAAAACCTTAGCCACTCCAGGGCACACAGATGGTTGCACCAGCTTCTTAATGCACGATCGAGTGTTCACAGGCGATACCTTGCTGATTCGAGGTTGTGGGCGGACCGATTTTCAACAGGGGAGTAACGAAAAACTGTTCAACTCTGTACGAGAAAAACTTTTTCAACTGCCGGATGAGACCTTGGTTTACCCAGCCCATGATTATAAGGGGCGAACATGTTCCAGCATCGGAGAAGAAAAAGAGTTTAACCCTCGTCTAAAACTGAGCAACAGCTTCGAACAGTTTGCAGAAATTATGGACGGTCTGAATCTTCCCCATCCCAAGAAAATCGACGTGGCTGTCCCGGCCAATAACAAGAGTGGCTTGTCGTAAGCTTAGGACTCAGCAAATTCTTTTTCGTGCAACCAAGCAGCATCTCGTGGAGGTTGTTTGGTTTTTGACCATGCTTCTAACATTTGGGGCGCCATTTCTTTGAGTTGGGCCAGTTGCTTTTCACTTCCCGTTTGGCATGTGAGTTCAACGCGATGGCCGTTCGGGTCAAAAAAGTAAATGGACTCGATAATTCCGTGGTCAGTGATTCCAAGAACTTCAAGCCCCTTTTCCTCAAGCTCTTTTTTTGCTTCAACTACGGCGTTCTGGTTTTCAAGTCGAAAGGCAATGTGCTGAACCCATAGTGGAGTATTGAGGTCTCGACTCATTTCTTTTTCGCCAGTGATTTCAAAGAAAGCTAAAATGTTTCCCATGCCCGCGTCCAGAAAAACATGCATATAGGGGTTGGGCTCCTTGGTGGAAGGGACTTTGTCTTCTGCAATGCAAACGAGGAGATCCATGTTGAGGTATTTCTTGTACCAGTTCACGGTTTCTTTCGCATCTTTGCAGCGATAAGCTACATGGTGGATTTGCTTTACGTCAATCATAGGGCGCTCCTTTTGTCGCGTTCCACTTTCACTTTTTTATAAAGATCATCAAGGCTTGAGTATAGCTGCTCTTTGCTCTCCAATAGAAACAAGCGTTTTTGCATTTCATCAATGCGGAACTCTTGGTGCCTAATGACCTCCACATCAAATGGGAGAACCTCTGGTCCATCACTGAGGGCGTAATCGCACTCACCGGTGGACGAGGCAATGCCTGCACCAAACACACGATTTCCTTGTGGTGTCTTAATCAAACCAAACTCAATGGTAAACCAAAAAAAACGTTCGAATTGCCGTAGCAGCTCTGGCTCTTCTAAGAACTCGCAGGCCAGTTCGCCAAAACGTTGGCAGAAGTCGGCATATTTTTTGTCCATGAAAAATGGGAGGTGTCCATAGAGGTCATGAACAATATCGGGCTCGGGTGTGTAGCTTAGGTCTTCCTTGCTGCGAATGAAATTGCCCACTGGAAACTTTCTTTGCGCCAACATTTTATAAAAACTCTGTCCATCCTCAAGGCCATCAACAAACACACCTTGCCACCCGGTGACTTTTATCAATTTCTCGTTGATGTCTACGAGGCTTGGGATCTGTTCTTCGGAGATCTCTAGAGCTTGTAAACCCTTGTGGAATAAATCGATGACTTGTTGTTCGCGTGTTATTTTGTGCTGTTGAAGAATGCGACCCCAGCTGACCATTCCATCAGAACCCAAATCTTTCTGGGGCTGCCCTGTAGTGCTTTCTGCATGGGCGGTTCCCATTATAAAAAACCTCTTTTGATTTGGTCGCGTTCGATCGAATCAAACAAGGCTTGAAAATTACCTTCACCAAAAGACAGGTGGTTTTCTCTTTGAATCATCTCAATAAAAATTGGGCCGACAATATTTTTGGTAAAAATTTGTAAAAGGTAGCCTTCGTCGTCACCATCCACCAGAATGTTTAGTTTTTTGATTTCCTCTTTGTCTTCTTTTACATTAGGAACTCGTTTGAAAACAGATTGGTAGTAGTCAGGGGCTATGTCCAATGTGGTAATCGAGGTTCCTTCAAGTTGGCGAATTGACTGCAACAGGTCTTGCGTAAGAAAGGCCAAGTGTTGTACGCCAGGTCCATTGTATTCATCTAGGTACTCATTGATTTGGGATTTGGCCTCATTGGCTTCATTAATCGGAATACAAAATTGACCGCATGGCGATTTTAAAGCGTAGGAGGTCAGGCCCGTTTTTTGTCCTTTGATGTCGAAGTAGCGAACTTCTGCAAATCCAAAAATATCTTTATAAAAATTGGCCCATCTTTCCATTGTACCTTTGAAGACATTATTGGTCAGGTGATCGATCAATAGAAAACCTTTGTCCGGAACGATTGTGGGGTCTTGCAACTCAACAAAACCAAACCTTTCAAAGGAAAAATTTCCATCGCTGTCTGGCTCTACAAAGTAAATTAGGGAGTCGCCAATCCCATAGATGGCAGGGAGGG
>CBDUOS010000013.1:0-32778 GCA_965368905.1 uncultured Bdellovibrionales bacterium
CTGAAGAAAGTTGTAACCGATGTTCCGGAAAAGGCAGCGAGCCGGGTTCTGACTCTGCCACTTGCCAGACTTGCGCTGGGCAAGGTCAAGTTTTAAACACTCAAGGTTTTTTCTCTGTGGCAACGACCTGCCCCACCTGTCGAGGTGCCGGACACGTTATCAAAAATCCATGTAAAGAATGTAAAGGACGTGGTCGCAAATCGGTCACAAAAAAAATCACGGTGACTATCCCGAAGGGTGTAGACAACGGCACCCGCTTGCGTGTGGCTGGTGAAGGAGAGG
This sequence comes from uncultured Bdellovibrionales bacterium, assembly GCA_965368905.1. Classification (GTDB taxonomy): domain Bacteria; phylum Bdellovibrionota; class Bdellovibrionia; order Bdellovibrionales; family JAGQZY01; genus JAGQZY01. Next base: position 283 of record CBDUOS010000013.1, read on the forward strand.
GTGGCTTGCGCAATGGCCCTCCTGGAGATCTCTATGTGGAGATCCGGGTTCGCCAACACCCCAAGTACGACCGACAAGGCCGAGACCTGCTTGGAAACATCAAAATCTCATACACCCAAATGCTTTTGGGGACAGAGGTCGAAGTAAAGACCTTTGATGGTAAGAAGATGCTGACGATCTCAGAGGGGAGCCAGCCCGGTAGTATTTTGCGAATGCGGAGCCTTGGAGTTCCCGATCTTCGCTCGGGGCAAAGGGGTGATCTTTGCTTACGACTTGAAGTGGAGTTTCCTAAGAAATTGAAGAAACAAGAGGAAAAACTCTTACGAGAGTTGGCTGAAGTCCGCGGTGAGAAGGTTAACGAGAAGAAGGGAATCTTTAGCTAATAGGCCATCTTGACAAGATTAAAATAGAACACAGATTAGAATTGTAAAAGGAGAATATAGAAATGGGAAAAGTCATTGGAATTGATTTAGGGACCACAAACTCTTGTGTGGCCGTAATGGAAGGTGGCGACGCGAAAGTGATCGTTAACGAAGAAGGTAACCGTACCACTCCTTCAATTCTTGCTTATAAAGATGGTGAAAAACTTGTTGGACAAGTGGCCAAGCGACAAGCGGTTACGAACCCAGAGAACACCATTTATTCGGCGAAGAGGTTCATCGGTCGTCGCTTTGAAGAGGTGCAAGAAGAACTCAAGCGAGTTCCTTATACTGTCGTGAAAAAAGGCAATGATGATTGCGGATTTAAAGTTAATGATGGTGGATCCGAGAAAACCATTTCTCCTGAAGAAGTGGGAGCTGCTGTTCTTGGTAAATTGAAAAAAGTGGCAGAGGACTATCTGGGGCAAGAAGTGACGGATGCTGTGGTGACAGTTCCAGCTTACTTTAACGATGCTCAAAGACAGGCAACAAAAGATGCTGGTAAAATTGCCGGACTCAATGTTCAGCGAATTATTAACGAGCCGACGGCTGCCGCCCTGGCTTATGGGTCTGACAAAAAAGCCGACGAAAAAATCGCCGTTTACGACTTGGGTGGAGGAACCTTCGATATCTCTGTTTTAGAAGTTGGCGACAACGTTGTTGAAGTGAAAGCGACCAACGGTGACACTCACTTGGGTGGTGACAATTTTGACGAAGTGATTTTTGACTGGCTTGTTGAAGAGTTCAAAAAAGAACAAGGCATTGATCTACGCAACGATAAAATGGCCGTGCAGCGCTTAAAAGAAGCGGCTGAAAAAGCCAAGATTGAATTGAGTGCAACCCAAGAAACAGAGATCAACTTACCATTTATTACAGCTGACCAAAGTGGTCCCAAGCATTTGACTGTGAAACTAGGACGCGCCAAGTTCGACCAACTGACGGCCGAACTTGTAAAAAGATCCCTGATTCCAGTTGAGAAAGCTTTAACGGATGCTGGCTGGTCTGTGAAGGATATTGATGAAGTGATTTTGGTTGGTGGATCCACCCGAATTCCAGCGATTCAAAAAGCGGTCACGGACTTCTTTGGTCGCAGCCCGAACAAATCGGTGAACCCCGATGAGGTTGTGGCACTGGGTGCTGCCATTCAAGGTGGAGTCTTGGCTGGAGATGTGAAAGACGTTCTTCTTCTTGATGTGACGCCACTTTCTCTTGGTCTAGAAACTTTGGGTGGAGTGATGACTCGATTGATAGAGAGAAACACAACCATTCCGACCAAAAAATCTCAGGTGTTTTCAACAGCTGCTGATAACCAAAGCAGCGTACAAGTTCACGTGATGCAGGGTGAGCGTGAGATGGCAACGGACAATAAATCCTTAGGGACTTTTGAGTTGGTTGGAATTCCACCAGCCCCTCGCGGAGTGCCACAAATTGAGGTGACCTTTGATATTGACGCGAATGGTATCTTGAATGTTTCCGCTAAAGACTTGGGAACAGGAAAAGAGCAGGCGATTCAGATTAAAGCCAAATCCGGCCTGACTGACGACGAGATTGATCGCATGGTGCAAGAGGCCGAATTGAATGCGGACTCTGATAAAACTAAGCGTGAACAGGTGACGGCACGGAACGATTTGGACAACATGACTTATCAAACTGAGAAGATGATCGCAGACAACAAAGATAAGTTTGGTGCGGACACGGTCGCCACCGCTGAAAACGCGATTGCTGAGGCTAAAAAAGTTTCAGTGAAAGGTTCAGATGCCTCTGTAGATGAAGTGAAGACAGCTTTTGATGCTCTTCAGCAGGCCGCGCAGGCTTTGAGCTCAGAGCTTTACTCGGCGCAAACCCAGCAAGGGGCTGAAACGGCAACAGGCGATGCTGCTGCTGATACTACGGGAGAGGCTTCTGACGAGAAAACTGAAGGTGGTGATGACCCCATCGATGTGGATTTTAAAGACATCAACTAAATTCAGTCTAAGAGTTTATCAAAAAAAAGCCTTGGTGTTAACCAAGGCTTTTTTTATTCCAATTCCACTGTCGCTTATTCAGCAGATGGATCTTTCACAACACCTTCAAAAAGTGTTACGCTCGACTCGTTGTCGCGGATTGCGTACGCAAAGGGGCCGTTTATAAGAAGTCTTCCTTGAGGCATAATGGCTGACTCAAGAACGATGGTTCCTACCGAGACAGCAGCTGCTTCACCGCCCTCTTCATTAATTATAATTTTAGCTTTCTGAAAAACTTTAGAGAGCTTGGCTCTGGGGTCGTTTGACATATTAGAAAGAACACCGGCTTCGAAAAGTTCATCCATACCCAATCCGGATAACATTTTTTCTACACCTTTGATTTCAGATTCCACTTCAAATTTTGGCATTTGAAATTCTGTGAAATCAAGAGTGTAGCCTCTTTCTTGCAGGCTAGTAAAAGCTTGGCCGTTGGCAATGTAGTCTTGAAAAACTTTTTCTACATCTCCAGAGTTTTGGTCGTAGACAAAATCAGTCGAGAAACCAACATCTAGTGCTTCTGCTGGCATGGCTACAACAAGAGCATGGCTCTCACCTTTGAATGGTATTTCGACAAGAAGAACACCTTCGGCCTTGTCCATAACCATCGTTACGGGCACATAAGTGGCACCTTCTGCTTTTTTAGTCATGGTGGGAACGTTGTTTGTGACACCATAAAAGGGGGCGTCGACGGTGTTGTCAGCATCAAACTTTTCTTCCCACTCACCTTTGAAGTAAACGGCATTAGCGAGAACTGAAACAACATCGCTATTGATTTGATCTTGTTTGATGACATCTTTGATCAATTCGTTGGTGTTGTCAGAAGCCCATTGGTTGATGGCATCTGCGGTTTCTGCAGGTTGATCATTGTCCATTGTTTGTGGTGTGACAGAAAAGTTGTTGGCAAGGGCGTCGACATACTGAGGGAGGAATTCAAACTCTTTGTCGATCCAAACTTGGTTGTTCACAGAGACCAACAAGCCTTCTTGGTCGCGATTGAGTCCGAGGACCTCTTGGCTTTTGTTGTCGATTGAAACGCCATTCCAGTATTGCTCAAGCTGAGCTTGGCGCTCAGAATCGTACCCGGGGGCGACAAGAGTGAGTAGACCATCAATTGAAACATTAGAGAAAACGTAGTTTGGTGTTGTTTCTAGTTTGTCTTTCATGACGACAGTACTGAGGTTTTCAGCATTCGCACTCAGGCTAAAAAGGCCTGATAATAGTAAAGTGGTAAATATACGAGTCATTAAGGAGCTCCTTTTTTCTTGTTAGTAGAGTTTTGTGTAGACCTTTATACAGATCCATTTTGTAGAACTCTTGGGTTTCTCATGAAGCTGAAAATATAACAGTGAGCACTTTATGCTAATTTTGCGAAAACTAACTATTTGCGGAGCGTAAGAAGCTGAAAAGGGTGTAATTTTTTCTTGTTTTGGGGTGAGAAGGCTAAGGTTGGTCGTTTTGCCAAAAGTTCCTTAGCCAAATTTTATAATTAGAAATCGTAGCTGGCACCGAAGCTCAAGTAGTTGAAGGAGTCGTCGATTTCGATTCCGTACTCAACCAAGAACTGAAAATCTTTAAGCCCAGGGAAGTCCCATCGGTTTGGCTTCCATTGCAACCCAAGGGCCAACTGCATGCTGAAGGTGGTGTCGGCGACATTGTCAACGAGGCCCAATTCTAGGCCGGCGTATGGTGTGAAGTCACCGGCGTTGGATTCAAACCTTTTACTGATCATAGGAGTGACGTTGAAGCCGTATGTGGAAAAACCATTGAAGTCGGCGAAAACGAACCCGACTCTTCCGCCCACTGCGGGTTGATCCATAGTGTCTGGGACTGGAATCCATTTGTAGAAGGCTCCCAAATAATAATCCACAGAACCAACGCCGCCTTCAAACTGTAATTCAGACTCATCGTCCAGACCTGTGCTAAAGCGAGTGTTCAAATTGAAACCCTCAGGGGTATCCATTAACACTTGTCCCTCGCCGAGTACGCGGTACTCACCCTCTCGCTTCAGTTCACCGGTGTCCATCACGCTGAAGAAGGCCGAAGCCGGTAAAGACAAAGTAACAACAAACGATAATAGTAAAAACCTTTTCATAGGGGCTCCAATTTCTATAACAGAACGTGAATTTTACCTATACCATGGTCTGCTATCAAGGCAGCTTGTGACGCGGCGATAGACGAAATGGCTGGCTTGAAGTCGGGACCATTGGGTCGATCAGTTGGACCATAGGGGAAATTAACCCAATCTTTATTTTCAGAGTCCCATCAAATGTGAAAAAATGAAGAAGTGACTAGGGTTTACCTCAACTTCTTTAACAAATTTACCGATCAATGAGTGATATGAAACCATTTGCCATCCTGCTAAGCCTATTTCTGCTGAACTTCTACCCATCTCTGGGGTGGGCTGATGGCGCTAAAGATTGCTCGTGCCCGAAAGTCTCTTGTGGACCCTGTCAGAAAAAAGTCACAGTGGGCAAAGAGGTGAAGTTCTGTGACTGGGGCGACATCAATGTCTGCCGCAAAGTCGTATGTGAGAATGTGAACTACTACTTCGGGTGTCTGTCGCGATTGAAGAAAGGTGACAAAAACACTGAAGAAAAAGGCGAAGAATTGGGTGAGCTTGAGCTTGTATACGAACAAGAAGAGAAGACTCTGAAAAAAGAAGGGAGACTGTCACGCGCTCCCGCATCTACACCGGTGGGCGAGTCTCGCAGCGACAAAGTGGAATTAGAAACTGAAGGACGGATTGAAGTCGCCAACGAATCTCGTGTCATCGAGGGGGAAACATATTCAGACTTGGTAACAGGGACAGTGGCCAAGGTAGGGAAGGGCTTAAAGGTTCTCCATCGTGGTCGTAACTATCCTCTGAAAAAAGGGCGCAAACTCTATGTTGGGGATGAACTGCAAAATGCTTCAGCTCAGTCACAAGAATTGGAACTGTCCTTTGCCAAAGGTAATGTGGTGTTGAATCTTGCAAGGAAATCAAAAATGATTGTTCACGACCCACACTCGATACTGGGTCGCTTTCAACCTTTTTTATACTTAGTGCATGGTGGAGTGGATTACAAAGTGACAATGAAAGAGGGGTCTTTTGACCTTCTCGCCGGTCAAATTCTCACTCGAGCGGGCGGGGGGCATCACTCCGTCAAATATGAAATGGATGCCGAAGGCCTTAAGGTGAGAGTTGAAAGTTTTGCCCAAGGAATTGAAGTTTTGCGAGCCCAAGATCTCTCGGGAAAATCGATTAAAGTGGATGCCGGAAACTTTTTAAGTTGGGTCAGCGAGACGCCCACCCACCTATTTACCGCCGATGAGAAGCAAGCTTTGGCGGGTGAAGGTTTTATCACCCCAGTATTTGAAATGTCTGAAGCTCGCCGTCAAAAGTTGGGTCTCGTACCCGAGCCAAAAAAGCCCAAATTCGCTGACTGGAGCCAAAAGCCAGGGGCTAAGGCTCAGCGAGACCCGGCCTCCTATGCCGGAGATGAGCTCTGCCAGGCTCCGGCCGCTGGGTTTCAGCAGTGTGCTTGGACTTGTGAGGGTAACTCTAAAGGTTCAAAACATTGCCAGGCCGAGAAAGACAGCGTTCATTGCGTCCGCCGCGTCTGTAATGCCGCGGGGCAATGGGGTGTGCCTACGGCCTTCGCCTCATCCTACAAGGACCTGTGTCCTGCTGAAGGAACCCGTGTCGGAGACTGCACCCCGTAAACCCGTGGGGGCCGGATTCCGTTTTTCAAGAATGGACACCAAACAGATCAATTTTTCATTGATCAAAATCTAAAATATTGTAATAAAGCTTACTCTTTGTGGCGGTCGTAGCTCAGTTGGTAGAGCCCAGGATTGTGATTCCTGTTGTCGCGGGTTCAAGCCCCGTCGATCGCCCCATTTTCTCACCTGCGGTGTTCGTTTACACTTCCCAAAATAGAAGGGTACAAGACCTTGAGTAAAATGCTGGGGCAGATTGTGTTCTAACCTTTACTGCGAGCAGAACCACTCAACGCCTTGGCGGTCTGTAACGAGATTTCCATTGGCGTGAAAATCAACATATTGAGATTTTGCTGATATCTGGTCGTCCTGATAAGCATCAAAATTGCTCTTATCAATGACTACGAACTCCACTGGTCCACTACATGGGTGGGATTTCAGTTTGAACAATGGCAGAGACCCTAGAGCTTTAACGAAGTCTCCTTTATCGTCATAGTTGTAAGAGTAATAGCCTTCTGTGGTGATGAATATAGAGTCATCGGGCATCTTCTGTGGCAATACCATACCGAGCAAAGGCAAACGCTCGTTATACCAGCTTCTCGGGATGGATACCCTGACATGATCTTTTGAGAGAAAATTCTCAAGGTCGCCATGCAAGTTCTTCCTATTGGTTTCAAACTCTTTTCTTTCCTTCGCAGCAACTTCGGCTCGCACTCTGGAATGATCTGTATCGGCGATTTCAGAATATCTTGAGAATAGCGATTCTAAAGGTGATTTTCCTTGGGCAACCTCATTCACCCAGGGACTCTGAAGTAGCCATAGCTGCATCGAAGACAAGGCACCTATGTTGTAGCCTTCATCGCGAAAGTCCTGTGGGGTTTGAAAGAATTTGTCATAATTCTCATTGATAAAGTTTGTGACTTCGTTTTTGGTAGCCTGGCAACCTAGGTGTCCGATCGCCACTCCCAAAACATCATAAAACATCGCTGTACCTTCATGTCGATCGACGTTTTGCAGAAGCTCATCAGGGAACTCACTCTTCCACTTATTATACCAGTATTTGGCCTTACCAAGGCCAACTCTCCGCTCAATTCTACCTTGGAGAACGGACTTCAAATATTGATAGATCATACGCCGGTAGTACCTAGGTTTCACTTTGGGAGGATAGTGACTGCCGCTCTGAAACCCTTCATCATCGACCCACTTATCACCTGCTTGAAATATTTGGTGAAAACCTTCGTGCAAGGCTAAATAAAGGGCATAGCTACCTTTGTAATAAGGGTCCGAACCAAAGGTTTTGCGTAGATTGATTGCAATGGCAGGCTTATTCTCGTATCGCGAAAAATCAAACTTGAAATCAAATGCAAGATTGCTCGGAATTGAATCAAGTTCTGCAAGACCGGACTGACTTAAGTGCCAAGCTCGTTGAGTTTCAGGGTCAATAAAAAGGGCTTGAGGGTTAGGGTTAAACGACCACATTTTAGAGGAGCACTGATACCAAGGTCTTTTTATCTTCTCTGAGATTTCGGAAACACGTTCATCAATATCAACATCGTTGGGATCTCCATTCTCCCCATACTCCAGCATTGCACCAAGTCCCTCCATTAGAATATCAATTGCATGGATGGCATCGGGGTCATTCTGATTCTGTCTGTAGCTTTCTAAAAAGCTGGCCACTCGATCTTTATTCCTCACTCCAGCTTTCATCAAACTATAAATAAGAGAAGCCTTGAGAGGCGATTTCGTGTCTTTAATTTGCTCTAATGTTTCGACTACAAATCCAGTGGACTCAGGCCCGCCATAAGAGGAAAGAGCATTGACCAAATAAATAGAGTTGGTGTGTGTGTAATCCAAAAATGTTTCTGGTGGATAAGTTTCTAAAAGAAGGCGGGTTACATTTTCTTCACCAAGAGTGAGGAGTTTTTCCATTGCCTGCTCGATCCCCTTTTGATCAGAAGAATAGCTCATGGCTTTATCAAGATTCTCTATAAGTGGATGCGCCGATGCCATAGCTCCGACAAAGAGAAATAGAATAAAGGCAAAAGCTGATCGCTTTAAATGAATGGACATACGTTCTCCTCAATCTGACAAAAATTGCACGACAGCTGTCACAAAAGTAAGCAATAAACTCACTTCTAGCAATAGGCTGTAAGTACACTCAGTTTAGAAGTTCAAGATTAATGCCTAAACCAACTTTGAGCAGACTAAAAAGTGAGTGAAGACGGAATCGAAGTTGCCCCTAGGTTTCCCCTAAAGTTTCCCCAAGGTTCGAGAATGGATGATGTTGGTCGCTCCGCGACGGGGCACTCGCCGGGGCTTGAAACAAGTTGCTAATGGATTTCCTTCTTTTAGTTCGTAGACACTTGCTCAAATTGCGACGTTTCATATTGAGAAAATGGGTTTGAACCGCTGGTTCATTGAATATGAGCGTGGAGTCTGTTTTGCACCTCAATAAGTATGGATCGGGATTGGGTGTCTCATTTTGAGACACAGATTTTTATTATATTCTTTCTGTTGTTTATCAGTTTGGATGTGGCTTATGGGCAAGGGCGAATCACCCGTTGTGCCAATCGTGTCGAAGAACTGGCGCAGCTCCATGTTCTAATGGATCAGAACCCAGGTTTGGGTTTGCGTGATTTGATCGATACCGACACCGTGGGTGGGGCGGTAGGAGCTCTGACGATGGCCTATTTGACTCGTCCTCGGGTTCCGGGTGAGGAGCATAATCGCGCTCGTCAGTGGAATTTGGAACGTCGTCGTGGCAGTCTTCGTCGACAAATTCTTTCGACCTACAGAGGGGCAGGGGCCGGTGTTGCCAATATGAATGGCCCCTTCTTTTTAAATCAATTTGAAATTCGTTCGACTCAAGGGCCTTGGGGCTTGAGTCCAAGACCACAGAACCTGGTGATTGAAGAAGCGATTCAGCGAATGGAGCGGATGGCTGAAGGCAGTGGACGAACTTTCAGTGCGGCAGAGAAACTTCGGTTGCGGACTCTTTTGCCTGAGTATTTTCAACTGAGTCATCAAATCAATGAGACTCAGTCCACTCGCAGTCGCGCATTTTCAAATAGAAACAATCGAATTCGACATAACTTTCGCCGTACCCAAATAACAGCGGGTGGTGTTTTAGGGTTTATGATGGGGCAACAGATCAATGCCGTCGCCAGTCACCTAGCCTGTGACGCCTATGGTGTGGGTCCCTTGGTGGGAATGTTTCGCACCAGTGTTGTTCAATTGGCGAGTGAAGAGAACCCTTGTTACCTCAGCCAACAGGGAGCGCAAGAGATTCTTGCCGACCCTTACCGAGCTGGGAACTTGTGTGAACGGTATCCTAATCTACCGGCTGCGATGGAAAATTCTTTAAACTTGTATGCGAACCGCATGGGGCACAATGGGCGTGGGAAAACAGAATTGGCCACCTCGAAGTCCTTGCAATGCATGACCGATGGAGCACACCTTTCGGTGGAAGTGGCAGGCGTTCCTTTGCGAATGCATTTTAATGATGTGAGAACACAAATTGATTTTACCATGACAGGCTCACAAGCCGGTCCCAATCGAGGGAAAGTTCTATTTGCCAGAGATGGGACCACAACTTTTGAGAACACGTGGGGAGCTCGGCTCAGTCGTCAAACTGAAAATTCGACGGACTTGTCTGCCCTTAGTCACTACTACATCAATACTCCAGGGTTGCCAACGTTGTTCCCAACCCTGAGTCGTCGCTACCTGATGGGAGCGGGAGTGGTCCTTGCCAATATGTATCGGCAAACTTATTTGAGAGAGTGCCAAAACCATCCGTTCGCACAAGACAACAGTGAATTTAACACTCACCCTTAGAGGTCCAGTGTCACTCGAGGTGAGTCACCATGTTTCCACTCTTTTCTTTGTTATTTCGAATTCATAGGTATTGCACTTATAGATGCTAGATTTATTGAACATTTAATCCTATCCTTTTAGAAACCCTTACTTATTCGTGGGGTTTGGATATCTTAATTGGAGTAAAGGGTTTAAGTATGATTATGAAATTGTGTATACCTTTTGTGTTAAGCCTATTGCTAACGAACTGTAGTCAAACTTCTGGAAATAGCTTAAGTTCCTGGGATACCTCTACTTGGCTGGTTCAATTGGGAGTGGATTCTACACCGACGGGAAGTAGCAGTTCCCTTAGAGATGAGTGCACTTCCGTCGCCGTCGACAGCAGTGGGAATGTGTATTGTGGTGGTTCCACAGAGAGCAACCTCGGAGAGATTAATGGTGGAGGTTCAGATGTCTTTGTGATGAAACTCGACTCCTCTGGAGGCATTGTTTGGATCACTCAACTTGGTGGAGCGACGACAGTCCCCGGAGGTGATACCTCAGCGGAAGACTTATGCCTTGGGATTGCCGTGGACAGTGGTGGAAATGTATATTGTGGTGGCTCCACAGAGAGCAACCTCGGAGAGATTAATGGTGGAGGCTCAGATGCCTTTGTGATGAAACTCAACTCGTCCGGAGCCATAGAATGGATCACCCAGTTTGGTGGAACAACTGCGGTCCCGGGAGGTGACACCTCGAAAAGCGACGGGTGTGAGGGAGTGTCTGTCGATAGTAGTGGAAATGTCTATTGTGGTGGTTACACGAGTGGATCGCTAGGAGAAACCAATGGAGGGACTGCCGATATATTTATGACGAAACTCGATTCGTCTGGAACTGTAATGTGGATTAAGCAGTTAGGAGGTGCGACAACCATTCCTGGTGGTGTTCCCTCGGGTGGCGAAGGATGCAACTCCGTCGCGGTGGATAACAGTGGATACGTTTATTGTGGTGGCACCTCGACTGGCAACCTTGGAGAGGTTCAAGGTGGTTCTGGGGATGCCGTTGTTGGGAAATTTAGTTCTTCCTCAGGTGCCCTGCAATGGGTCACGCAGTTGGGAGCCACAACCGTCGTACCGGGGGGAGATACCTCACGTCAAGATAACTGCAACTCTGTCGCGGTGGATAGCAGTGGGAACGTCTATTGTGGTGGCTTCACCGGAGGTGCTTTGGGAGAGACTAATGGTGGGGGGTTTGATGCCTTTGTAATGAAAGTCAATTCTTCGGGTGTCCTCCAATGGGTCACGCAGTTGGGGGCCACGACCGTCGTACCGGGGGGAGACACTTCGAACAAAGAAAGTTGTGTGGGAGTGGCCTATAGAAATGAAAACATCTATTGTGCGGGGTATACCTTGAGCAATTTCGGAGAATCGAATGCTGGAGACAGAGATGTTTTTGTACTCAAGCTTAAAGACGGAGCCAGTGGCGGATTTTAAAGTCAACGAAAGGATAAAATCTTGCGTTTTCCTTTCACCCACCAAGTCTTACTTTAAGGTACCATGTAGAGAGTGAATTTAGACAAGAGTTTGCCGGATGTCGGAGCAATTCCTCTCAATTTGAGAAAGAATTTATCTAGACTCAGTTTCTTCCGATAAATAGAACAGGAGTTCTAATATGCGGAGCAGACAGTGGAGAGATACAATTTTGCGCTTGAAGTCCTTTGCTATGAACTTAGTCAGAGGACTAAGTCTGACAATTGTTTTCTGCGCCTGCAGTGGCCCTCCTGAGACTTCAACAGAGGGATCTGAAACTCCAGCCAGTTTGCAACTTGTCGCTGGCACCCAAACCCAATTCACAGGCCTGACAGAGACGGTGGCTCAAAGTTTTACTTTAGAACTTCAAAACCTTTCGGCAACGGTGCCCGCGACGGCATTGCAGTTTTCTAGCAACCTGATTGCGCCGTTCTCTTTTACAGGAGGAAGCTATCCTGGCACCAATGGCTCTTGCGCCGATACGCTCTCGCCAGGCGGCACTTGTAGTATTGAAATTGAAGTGTTGTCCTTGAGTTCTGGCACATTTCTGGAAACACTTGCATTCAACTATAACGATGGTATCGGGGTTCAAATATTTGAATTTCAGATTTCAGCAGAAGTGAACTTGCCCCCAGTGGTAACACCACTGGGAGGGTGGCAATTGGGATTGACTCATACACTCGCTTCTGGTGGCAATCAACGTGTGTTGGTTTTTTTGCATGCCATGGATATTGCCAATGCCGACTCGGATCTCATTCAAGTCACATATGGTGGGCAAAGTTTGAATCAGGTCGCAGAGGTCATGACCTCCTCAGGCTATCGCTCGCGGGTCGAAGTCTGGGTTTGCAATGAAGTCTGCTTAAGTGGAGTCTCTGGCAATAATTTTGATTTAACTTATGACAATAGTGCTGTTCGTTATCCCAACAATTTCTCAGTGTTGCTATCCAATGTAAACCAAGCCAGTTCTATTGTTGATGTCCAGACGGCTGCGCTGAGCTCCACATCAAATTTGTTTTTTTCACCTTTAGCTGAAGTTGAAGGGGGCCTTTCTGTAGTGAACGGGGCTCATGGAGATCTGGCTTTGATGGATGTGGATTCGGATGGCGTCTCAAGTTCACAATCTATAATGGATCAAACAGACACTGACGATTCACAGATGCGACAAATCGCAGCCTATTTTACAGAAACGGAGGACTCTCCGGACACAACCTACAGTATCGAGGCTGATGCCAGTCAAAGGATGGTAGGGATTGCAATCAGCTTTCGTCCCCAATAGAAAATTCATTTTTAAGTGATTTGAAATTTGTCTTAGTTTTTCGCCACCTATTGCAGGAACCCGCGGCTTGTCTTGGCCTGTCAGTCGTGCCAGTTTTAGAGAACTTAAGCCTTAGGGGGAGTGATGTTTTTCAACCTGATCGTGGTTTTTCTATTACAAGCGAACAATGTTTTTGGCGTCACCGTCGAAGTGACGGGCGAACAAGGGGAGCTTCTGTTTACAGAAGATGTCGACGTCAAAATGCCCGCCAACGTAGGGGAGATTAGTGTTGATGTCTTTGAAGAGTTCGGAGTTTCTTATGAGGGAAGTGTTGAGGGAATCATAGAGTTGTTCGATGTGCCACAAAAATCAGAAATCGTTTCGACTTCAGAGTTGAAAGCCTATGGTTGGTGTTTCTCCATTGATGGCTTGATCCCAGAAACTTTGACTCATGAAACGACAGTTCAAAATAAAAATGCAAAGATCAAATGGTTTTATGGCTATGCCCATTACCTCGCTGGTGAATGGATCGACCAGTGTCTGGTCGCTAACTAGCCCACTAGTTAGCGACTCAGTTGCTTTTGCTCAAAACAGTCAGTCTTCATGAAGGTTATACAGAGTTTAAAGGGTGACTAAAGGTGTGAAGTCTTTACCCTTGAGAGGGTAAAATTGATGGATTCTGAAAAAAGCGGTTATTCTATTTGAGAACAGCATCGGTCGGATAATCTTTTTGCCTAAACCATGAATTCCACTTATTGTCTATGATGTGATTTCTAGAAAATACGATCTCAATTGGCTTTGGGAAAAATCTGTGTGTGAGGGCTCTCGATGCAAAAATTTGACAATGTTTTTATTCGTGGTGTGGGGCATTTTTTGCCAGGCCCCAAAATTGATTGCGACGAGATGGATGAGTTCATTGGCTCAATCAATAAACAATCGGGAAGAATTAAACGACGCATTTTAGGTGAGAATGGGATAAAAACCCGCCACTATGGAATCAATTCCGATGGAAGCACGCGTATGTCGTTAGCAGAGATGGGAGCAGAGGCCACACGCCATGCTCTCGATGATGCTGATATGGAGCTTCAGGATTTGGACTTTATTGCCACTGGAACTGTGAGTGGAGATGTGGTTGTTCCTGGGTTTTCCAATATGTTGCAAGGAGAGCTTGGTGCGCCGCCGATGGAAACTCTCTCGATCAATGGGATTTGCTCCTCGGGAATGTCCGCTTTGAAAATGGCGGCCGCTCAAGTGGATCAAGGAGACCACACCAATGCGTTAGTGAATGCTTCCGAGTTTCCGTCTCGGCTATTTAAGAAAACGCGATTTGAGAAGTCGGCGGAGGTTGATTTCAGTTCTCACTTTTTGCGTTGGATGTTGTCAGATGGGTCTGGCAGCTTTGTGATTTCTAACCAACCCAATGCCAAAGGTTTGCGTTTGCGTTTGAAGTGGATGCATAACAAGTCCTTCAGTGGCGACTTTCCAACCTGCATGTGCATTGGTTATGATGATACCAACTCGGGTAAGAGTTACCTGGACTACGACTCGGTGGCCGATGCCGAAGCTCACTCTCAGTTTTTCTTGCGCCAGGATATTCGACTTCTTCCCAATCTTTTTGAGGTGGGTTTTGCTGAATATTTAAGTCTTGTTAAGTCTGGCGAAGTACGCCCTCTCGAAGTGGATCATTTTTTAGCTCACTACTCGAGCGAGCGGTTTTCTGAAACCATCAAAGACTTAATGAAAAAATCAGACGCATTTATTCCTGAGGAGCGTTGGTACTCGAACCTGTCCACCAGTGGAAATATGGGCGCGGCTTCGATCTTTGTTATGCTCAGCGAGTTCTTAAAAGACAAAGAGATCAAAGCTGGAGAAAAGATTTTACTGTTTGTTCCCGAGTCCGGACGTTTCAGTGTCAGCTTTGCAATGATCGAAGTGGAGGAAGAAAACGCGCCTTCGTTACAAACAGAAGAACCTACTGAAACCGTGGACCCTCCCATTCCAGAGTCATTGAAGAACAACTTTCCTCATTTGTTTCTGAATTTATCTGAAATTTGGTCTGACTATCGATCCACCACTTTGCGCACAGGTTTGGCTCGAAGTGTTTTTTCTCGCACCATCACTCCTGAGGACTATCGTCATTGGATGGCCCATTGGATTCCTCAGGTGCGGCAGGGGGCTGTATGGATGCGAAACGCTATCAGCCATTTGCCAGAAGATCTGCGCGAGTTGGCTGGATTGATCGAGACCCATGCGGGAGAAGAGCAGTTTGATTTCAACATTCTCTACAAAGACTATAAAAACCTGGGCGGGGTTCAGCCTCTTGATGACATGAAGCGAACTCCTAGTGGTGAAGCCCTTCACAATTATATGATGGCCAAAGGTGAGTCCCAGCCATTGGCTTTGCTCGGCGGTATTTTTATCATAGAAGGGACCGGGCAAAAGATCATTCCGAGTCTTCTTCCTTTTTTAAAAGACAGCTTAGGTAAAGATTTAGAGATTTTCCATTTTCTACAATATCACGGTGAAAATGATGAAAATCATTTGGAGCGTTGGAGCTCTGCGGTGGCATTGGCCATGGACTACTCGCCCAATGTCGCCAACGACATTATTGACTGTGCAAGGCAGGTGGCCACACTCTATCGCATGCAGTGGGATGATATCTCTAACATCGTTAAAAGTATGAGGTCCCAATGAAGAACTATCCTGGTCCTGATTTTTCAAGCCATGATCCCACTAACCCCAACCCCTGGCTGGCTTTGTCTCTGGAAACTCAAACGCCTATTCGACCCGAGACCAAAGAGGCCTGGTTGCGTGACTCAAGCTCGAAGTCACGTCAGTTTTTTTTACCATTTTTGCGGCCAGTGGCCCGGTTCTTTATAGCCTTCATTCAAGTTCTTAAGGCGATCAGCCCTCTGCAGTTGAATGTTCCCAAAACTCTGCACCGAATGATTGTGTTTGGGTTAAAAACTTTTGTTCGCCCCGAAGCCAATTATCTCATACTTCGTCACTTTAACATTGGTTCTGAAATTCTCCATTTTATAGCGGCCAATACCAAAGGGGTGGACGTCCCGTTGAGTCCGTTGAAACCTCAGTCTTTAAATGATCTTAAAGAGAATGTTTTTTTAAAACATGATATCAACCTTTTTAATTTCGTTATAAACTTCAATAAACAGTTGCGTGATAAGCAGATTGATTTGCAGCCCACCGATCAATTGGATTTTTCAATGATCACGGATGGCGATTTTGATTTTGAGGAGTTTCCTGATCGTTTTTTAAACTTTGTCGATTTAGAGACGGCGATAGAGTCTTACACTCCCGTCTTTCAATTTTGTTTGCCGGACACGGATTTTTGGCGTTCGGTCAACTCTTTGCAGTTGGATGAAACCATTGCAATATATGTGGCTAAAATTGTTGGGCGTCCCGAGCATATGGTGTTGCTTAATAATAAACACCCCCTTGTGCCAATGAACACACTTGGTGCTGGTTATCGCTTGGTCTTGCATGGGCTGTCCTCAGAAATGCTGCATCATCTTTTGGTTTTAATGAAAAGAGAACAGGCGCAGCTCGATGCTTGAGTACATAGAATCCTTATCCTACTGGGAGTTCTTCTTTTACGTTTGTACCATTGTGACCCTTCGCTATGTGTTGATCGCTTTTCCCCTTTATTTTGTGTTTTGGATGTGGAAGCCGAAAGGCTCGCAAAGATATAAAATCCAACCTAGAGATCGTATCAAACCGATCCCGAAAACAGAGCTGCTTTATTCGATCAGCACGATATTGGTGAATGGCTTTTTTGGTATGTTCTTGTTTTGGACCTATAAGCAAGGTTGGCTGAAAGTTTACATTGGGTTAGAGACGACATGGGATTTCACATATTTTGTTATCTCGATTATGCTATCGATGTTGATTCATGACGCCTATTTCTATTGGGCTCATCGCGCCATGCACACCAAGTGGTTGTTTCGCAAAGTCCATGCCGTTCATCACAAGTCGATCAATCCGACGCCATTGTCATCATATTGCTTTCATCCCTTTGAGGCTTTCTTGGAAATTTTCTTTTTGTTTCCTCTTTTGCTCGTGTTGCCGATGCACCCCTACGCCATTTTTACATTTCTTTTGCTGACCTTTTTATTCAATGTGGAGGGACATACCGGTATTGAGTTTATGCCGAAGTGGGTGTGGGAGGTATGGATCACAACCCCGACACATCACAATCTTCATCATCAGAAGTTTCACTGCAACTACGCACTTTACTATCGTTATTGGGATGAGTGGTTCAATACCTTGTATGCGGACACCGAAAAAGCTTTTAAAGACATCCGTTCTCGCCCCAGACAAGAATAACTTATTCAAGTTCTAATAAGAACAATGTCACAAATCACCAAGCTGGACGAATTCTTAGGTATGGTACAATACAGACTTAGGAGGAGCTTGATGACAATAAAATTTCGATGGTTTAACTCATTGATTTTAGGAGCTCTATTGCTATTTGGGGCGGGAGCCATGGCGCAAGCACCACAGTTTGCCAGTGGTGAGAGGCAGACTTCCTTGATTGAATTGTATAGCTCCGAAGGCTGTAGCAGCTGTCCTCCTGCGGACCGCTGGGTGGCCGGCTTGAAAGAACATGGCAAGCTATGGCGCGAATTTATTCCATTGAATTTTCATGTGGACTATTGGAACCGCCTTGGCTGGGTTGACCGCTTTTCAAATATACAGTTCACCCGCCGACAGAGACGGTTTGCTGCAGAGTGGGGTTCCAATCGTGTTTACACGCCTGGATTCGTACGCAACGGTCAGGAGTGGCGTCGTCGCACGATGAGTGGACTTCTTGGTCAGTCAGTTGGGAAGCTTGAGGCCCATCCTCTGGGGAATGGAAAGTACAAGGTGCAGTTTCATGCCAATCTTAAAGATAAGAGTCACTACACTGTTCATGTGGCTCTTCTTGGGCATGGACTTAGCACAGAAGTGAAGTATGGTGAAAATGCCGGTGAAATCCTCCACCACGAATTTGTGGTTTTGAAAACGACGAAAAAGGGGATGCAGAAAATTGGAAATCTGTATCAAGCTGATGTGGCTCTGCCTTCAAACAAAATGACTGGTCCTAAAAGGTTCAGTGTGGCTTTTTGGGTGAGTGCACCCGGAAGTCAGAGGCCGATACAGGCCACTGGCGGATATCTTTAAAGTTTTGTGTCAAAATGAGACAGTTTTTTACGGATTTTTGGCTCGTAGGATGTTCTTGGATCTTATATTCTAATTGTACATTTAAACCCAATCGTTCAGTTACCACCACCCCTGAGCGAACCAAAATCCCGGTCAACCGGGATTTTTTTTTGGCTTAAAAGAAATCTTTGGTGAAATTGTAGGTCGAAAAGACCAACTGACGAAGCAGATTCAAGAAAACAGCTTTATCAGTAATTCCCAGTTCCTGTGCTTGGGGTGGTAAGTCGAAGTCTAAACCATCTGTTGTCACCGTGGCAGAAGGATTCTCCCAGCGAGACCAGAATAGGCAATCGTGTTGGGTCACCGCTTCTTCGGCATAAACCGCCACTTGTGATTCGCGGAAGCCACCCGTCATCGTCATGATATCTTTATTTGCCGATCCGGTGATCATAACCGGAGCGCTGTCTTCTGGAGTTGACTCGGATCCATCGTAACAATTGGCCAAGTCTTTTTTAAGTACACCATCAACAGAGAGAGATTTCACATGAAAGGTCGCTGAGATCTGTTGCCCGGGATGGTCAGCACTGTCTTTTAGAATCGCAGCCACCAAAGATTCAGGAGGTGTTTGCCACTTCACTTCAATTCCATTTGCCACCATTTCAGGGATAAACAAGTTATTAGGAATGTGGGCGGCCACTGCAGAAGCATCGCTTTCGTAGGGAGTGAGCGACTCAAGTATCACATACACTTCAACTCCATGATCCCGTTTCGCTGCGATCAATGCTTCGACCACTTTAGGGTCATAAAGAAACTGATCATCAATCAGTATCTGATGTTTCGCAAGTAGGATGGCTTGAATGTTCTGCTCCACGGGACTCATTTCTGTTCCGTAGATATTGTTTTGAGTGGGAGCGACGACATCGTTTCCGCGAACCACGTAAGGTAGATTGTAGTTACGCCCTTGATAGCGGTCCAAAACGTCTATGGGTGCTAACATGGTTTCAATGGCTTTTCGTTTTCCGAGTTGTGGAAACTTGGTTTGCCAATGAGTGTACACAACTTTGCCACCAAGATCGGGGCGGGACTCAAGTTGGAAAGCCTCAAGAACATCGTAGTAAAACGCGTCCAAAATTAATGCCGTTGCCGGGCCTTTAACTGCGGCCATTTGATCGTAGTTGGCACCACCGGACCCATCTGTCCAGTTTTTTGAGCCCACATAGGCCACGCCAGTCTCGGGATTTTTGCCATCCATGACCATCACTTTAGTGTGATCAGATTTTGCTAAAAGGTGGAAGCCATCTTTCTCGAGTTGAGCTTTGAAAGTTTTGTTGGAATTAAGCTGATTGACCACGTTGTTGGTGATTAATAAGTCCACGAATTCAGGCAAAGCAGTTCGCTTGCGTCCTATATTGGCTGGAACAATATAGAAGTTTTTATCAGCGAACTTTTCAGAGTAAGCTGTCATGTACTTAAACATCATATCCAACTGCACGCCGTACTGAAATTTATTTTCGTTGTCGGTAATAATCATCACTGTGAAGTTCGGATTTTCAATGGTCTTCTTCATCAGTTCTTTGGCAAGATTCATTCCGATGGTTCCGCCCATCCAGAACAGGTCGATAAAGACACTCTCTTCAGCTTCGCGGATGCTTTTGATCATTTGGGCAAAAATGCCAGATTGACCATTGAGGTCGCGAAAACTGGGATGCCCATAAAACTTGGTGTCGGTGATGTGTCCGATTTGATCAAATGTGTTGATGTTTACAATGTTGCGAAAACCTTCGTCGTCGGTAAACAGTTCCTCAATTGCTGCCTCAGGGGAAGTCATCATCTCTTTATACTCATCGATGGTGAGTTCCGCGTAGGGCTTATCTTTACCCGGAGCCATAGCTGTTTGAATCAGTGAAAGTTGTTCCCCAAGAAGAAGAATGTCTTGTGGGTCCATAGGGATGCGGTCATGCAGTTCCACCAAGTTGTCACCCACAAATCCGGCAAATGAAATGGGGAAGGGAGCTCCAGGATACTGTGAGTGTTGAAACAAAGCGACCAAGGCACTATTTAGATTCGTAACATAACGATTTTGTTGAGCACATTTTTTAACACCCTGTTTGATCCACTTAGAGTTGTCTATGTTAAAGCCGCGCTCAACGCCTTTGCTGCGTAAAATATCGGTATAACACTCACGAACATCATCGACCATGGATAGCTCTAACGAAGGCAAGAGACTTTGGATCACTCGTACCGCTCGTGGGTTCGTTTTTTGAGATTGAGGGTCATGAATAAAGTTGTCGAGTAGAGTGTGCGCACTCAAGACATAGAGGCCCAGTGTTTGGCCAGCCTGTTCAATTTGTCCTGTCACTGAGTAATAGAAGAGGAGAGTGCGATAGTCTTTTCCGAGAATCTGATTATCAATTCGCCCCATAGTGTGATTGACTTGGTCCAGGTGACCAGGAACTGCAAGAAGAGCACGGTACCAGGTTTGGATGGCCTCTTTTTTATTAATATCAGTCAGTGCAAGATAAGTGTCGCGGTAGCTGCCATGCAAAGCATCCTGTCTGGCGAATAGATTTTGATAATGCTGTTGTTTAGCCGCGAGATCTGTTTCTTCAGCAGAAAAAGCGAATGTGGCTAAAAGGCTTACGATGATAAAAACAATTAAAATCTTCATGGTTGCACCCCGCTTTGGTTTTCAAGAATAGTCATTATCAATGTAAAAAATTGCGTTTGTTTGTCGGGGTTCGCAAGCAAATCGCCTCCAACGTCCAAGTAAGTTTGAAGTTGTTCCCGGTAGGGCTCGATCTTTTGGTTGCCACCGTCGATCACTTTTTGCGTGATCGATGGGACCTCCGCTGTTGGCCAACGCAACCCCGGTTCCAAGATCGATGTGAGCCAGTTGTATTCCTTGACTGGCAATTCGACTGTGGCCCGCATACCCGTGATCTTCAGTTGTTGCAGATCTAATTCCACTTCGTGAATATTGATTTGAATGTTGTAGAGAAAGGCTAGGCTGGAATCCAACGGCCCGAAACCACTGGCCTCTTTAATCTCTCCAAACAAGTGAGGAACATTGAAGCGATTGACAAAAGAGCGCACCCCAAACTCACCATTCCACTCGGTCGGCTCTGACTCCAGATCATCGAGTTCATTATGAAGGGTCCAACCAGTTTCAGAGATTTTTCCGAGCAATCCGAACTTAATATTCAGGACGCTGGGTGTTGGCGCGCCAGGGGTGTATTTTAATTCAACCACACCGCCTTGCATTTGGTTCTTGCTCCGAGAACCCTCAGGGGACCTAGGTAATCGAAAAGCAGTGAACTCAGCTTGCGGTTCGTCTTGGCTAAATGGGAACTCCATGTCTGAAGGCAGGCTCCCGGCCAGTTGCGCTTTAAAAAAACTTTGATTGCCATTGAGCTGCATTTGAATAACGGCGCCAACAAAGTAGGGGTCCTTCATATGCAGTTCATTGAAGTTGCGATTGTAGAGAAATCTCAAGGTTTTTTGAAGCCGAGCATTGAGAGGTCCCAAGTAGCCATCCTCGCTGAATCCTACAGGACGATTGTCGATCACAGCCGCTTTATTATCTGAATAGTACTTGGAGTAAGAGAGTCTTGAGTCATTATTAGTAGATCGAGGTCTTTTCGGCATAACCAAGATCATAAAGCTTGATGGGTTGGTGCTGGCCACCCGCCCTTGTTCCTCACCAAGAATTTCTGCAAGGATTTTTTCAGCAGGCAATTGGGCTGCCAGTTGAACCAAATTGTATCCATCGACAAAATCAGCATTGCTCAGAAGTGGACTGACATGTTTTGCAATCACTTCATAAATCCTGTTTTTTGATTCTTGAAACCTTGACTCTTCTTTGGCATCAACGATTTGACTGATGGTCATGTCTAATTGCACCGAAGGAGGAGTGGTTTCGACCACAATTATCTCATAGTGGGGAATGGGATAGGTGGCATATGTGAATGAATAGAGGAATAAGCTGCATAGGGGGATGAATATATTTTTTAGCATGCCCTATAGTGCTGGATTGTCTCAAATTTTTCGAGAAAAACTCAGTAGAATGAAGACATTACATAGATTATAGAAAGTTTGTTATGCTAACCTTAATTATGGGTAAAAAAGAACCATTGGACGAATTTGAGATCATCAACCGTTATATCAAGCCGGTTTCGGCTGGATCTGTCATATTAGGGCGGGGAGACGACTGTAGTGTTGTCGACCTCGGAAACGGTAGACTCCAAATTGAAACCACGGACTGTCTGGTGGAAGATATCCATTTTCGTCGACGGGACTTCCACTTCTCCGAACTGGCTTATAAGAGTTTGGTGGTCAATTTGAGTGATATTGCTGCGATGGGGGGCGAGCCTCTGCGCGCTCATTTGAATTTGGCTTTGCCCAAAGATGTTTCAGAAGACAACATCAGGGAATTTTTTACAGCCTTTTATGCCTTGGCGGACCCGATGGGAGTTGCCCTGGTGGGTGGAGACCTGTCGTCCAGCCCAGGTCCAATTTTCGTAAACCTCCATATTGTCGGGGAAGTCAGCGTTGATAAAATACAATGGCGACATTCTTTAGGAAAACCAGGTGTGCTCTGTGTGACGGGCCCCTTAGGGGACTCAAGTGCTGGCTTTTATTGTTTGGAAAATCAGATAGAAAATAAAAATTTAATCCATGCCCATAAAAAACCACCTTTGGAGTTACTTAAAGGTCAATGGTTATCCGAGCAAGCAGGTGTTCAGGGAATGATGGACCTGTCTGATGGTTTGTGCAGTGATTTGCAAAGAATCAAAAAAGGGTCGGTGCAAATTCAAGTTGAGAAAGTCCCTATGAGCTTGGACCTTTTAGAGTTTAGTAAGAAAAATGAAATTGATCCTCTGAGGTGGGCTCTGAGTGGAGGAGAAGATTACCGGCTTCTCGTGAACTGTCGAGAAGAGGAGTTTCTCGAAATTTCTGAGGGTTTTGCGCAAAAATTTGGGGCAACCCTTTTTGCTATTGGAGATGTTTCTGATTCTAAGACCTCCAATTTGATATTTTTGAAAGATAACGCCCCTTTTTCTGTCAACTGGACCCCTTTCAAGCACTTTTGACACATCATATTTTCTTTGTCGGAAAAATAATTCTTTGTAATCATAAAGAGGTACTCAAAAGAAAAGGGGCCTTTCCATGGATGATCGCCGCAAGTTAAGCAGTTATTTGATCAATACTAATTTTCAGGGAAAGTTTCTCTTGGTTTTCGGAGCCTTTGGTTTTATGCAAACTGTCGTGTTTTTCTATGCCTTTTCCCAAATATTCTCTCAGGTTCGGGCCTTTGTAGATGATGGTTATGATCCTGAGTTTTTTACCTCCCAAATGCTGCAAATGGAAAGTAGCGTGTATATGCTCTTCGGTGGAATGTTTATACTGTTGATGGTTGTTTTTCTGATCATTGGTTTTCGTTTCACTCATAAAACAGCGGGAGCGGTCTATCATATGCAAAAAACATTTATGGACAGTGAAAAGGCCGGTTGTTTGCAGGAAATGAAAATGCGGGATGGCGATTTCTTTCGCGAAGCTGAACGGGCCTACAACGACATGGTCAAAAAACTAAAATAAATTTAGCGCCGCCAACGATTGATCCGTTCACCCCAAGCCAGGGCTGATTCGGTTGTTTGGGCTCTCTTCCAATTCCCCGCTGCAAATTTGTTGGCCTCTGCCAGGGTTGGGTAGATATGAATGGTTCCTAAAATTTTGTTCATTCCAAATCCGTGTTTCATGGCGGCCACGTACTCAGCAATGATATCTCCGGCATGAACCCCTGCAATGGTCACTCCCAAAATTTTATCTTTGCCAGGCTCGGTTAAAACTTTCACGACTCCATAGGCGGCTTCGTCGGCAATGGCACGGTCCAAATCATCAATACCGTAAGTGACGACTTCATAGGGGATCCCTTGCTCCTTAGCCTCCTGTTCATTCAGCCCCACTCGAGCCACTTCAGGGTCGGTGTAGGTGGCCCAAGGAATCACTCGATAGTCGGCTTTGAATCCCCAAAAAGGTTTAAGCATCGCATTGACTGCGCAAAACCAAGCCTGGTGAGAGGCGGTGTGAGTGAACTGGTAGGGGCCGGCCACGTCGCCACAGGCGTAAATATTTTTGTACTTTGTTGTGCGCAAATAATCGTCCACTTTGATAGTTCCATTGGGATTGGTTTCGATGCCCAATTCTTCGAGGCCAAATCCGGTGGTGTTGGGTTTTCTTCCAATGGCCACCAAAATAGTATCACAGGCGATCTCTTTCATGGCCCCAGCATGTTCACAAACCACAACCTTTTGGCCGTTGCTTTCTTTGAACTCTGTCACTTTGTGGTTGGTTAAAATATCGATGCCTTCATTTTTGAATTGCTCCATGACCATTTGTGAAATCTCTAAATCTTCTCGCTGCATGATCCGATCACCCATTTCGATTTGGGTGACCTTCACATTCAAGCGAGCAAAAGCTTGGGCCAATTCTGAGCCGATGGGACCGCCCCCCAACACCACCATGTGATCGGGTTTCTGGCGTATATTCCAAATGGTGTCTGACGTGAAGTGCTCCACCTTGTCCACTCCTGGAAAAGGGGGGACAAAGGGTCTTGCTCCAGTAGCAATTGTGATATTGCGAGTGGTAAGAATCTTTCCGTCCACTTCGACTTCGTGTGGGGATTTAATCTTTCCATATCCTTTGAAGCAATCCACACCCAAGCTGGTGTAGCGTTCGATGGAGTCATGGGGTTCGATGGTTTGAACCACCCTCTGTACCCGCTCCATAATATCGGCGAAATCAAACTCGACATCCACCTTTTTAAACCCCAAGCTTTCGGCTCGTTTCGCATCCTTCATAAACTTGGCCGAACGGATTAAGGCTTTTGAGGGCACGCAACCCGTGTTTAAACAATCGCCACCCATTTTGTGTTTTTCAATCAGTGCCACTTTTCCTTTGGTGGCGGCGACGATGTAAGAGGTGACCAGACCAGCAGCGCCGGCTCCGATCGCGACCATATTGTAGTCGTACTTAGGCATTTTTTAAGTTTCCTTTTTTATTTTTGAAGTATCCCATGATTTTTTTAGTGACCAAGGGGAATAAGCCGAGGATGACAAAAGAGCCCAAAACCTTGGGTGAAAGTATTCCACTAGCGGACTCTATTTGCGAAAGTTGGGTTCCCGCATTGACGTAGACCATGGTTCCGGCCAACATTCCGATTTGCGAGACGAAAAAGAAGGTGAGCGTTTTCATGGGGGTGAGCCCCATGACAAGGTTGATGACGAAGAACGGAAAAACTGGAATCAACCGCAATGTAAAAAGGTAGAAGGCTCCTTCTTCTTTTACGCCTTTATTAATCTTCTCAAGATATTTGCCGAACTTGGATTGAACGTAATCACGCAGCAAAAACCTTGAAGCGATAAAGGCGCAAGTGGCACCGATGGTGCTGGCAAAAGATACAACAATGGTTCCAGTTATAACTCCGAACAGGGCTCCCCCAAGGAGGGTGAGCAAGGCGGCTCCCGGCAGTGATAGAGCTGTGGTCACGATGTATATCAGCATGTACCCACCAATGGTGGCCACCGGGTTTTGTGCATAGTACTCGGCAAAGGCGGCCTGTTGGTCTTTAATGTAAGTGAGAGAGAGGTATTGCTTGAGGTCGAAAAAGAAAAACAAAGCGATCAATCCAAGAATCACTCCCACTAAAATAAAACGGCTTAAATTTTTCATAAAATCCTCGTTGTGTTCTTACAGCTGAAACATCACTTCACGCAGAACCCTTAAAAGTTCTGGGTCGTAGCGATCTTTTAGTTTAGTGGTCATAAACTCAATGGCATCTTTCGGTGTCATTGGTTGGTTGTAGGATCGTTGGGTTGTCATGGCGTCATAGGTGTCGGATATAGCAATGATCCGCGCCATAGGGTGAATGTCATTACCGGGAAGCTCTTGCGGATAGCCATTCCCCAAAAAGCTTTCGTGATGTTCAAAGCAACAGGCTTTGATGGCTTCACTGACATCGTGTTCATTCAGAATTTGCAAACCAAACTCGGGATGTTTTTTCATTTGAGCCCACTCGACGTCATCCAAAGCGCCTTTTTTGCAAATAATGTCTACGTCGACCCACTTTTTGCCAATATCGTGAAACAAAGCGCCTCGCCCCAACTCTTCCAACTCTTCGGTGTCGTACCCTGCGAGTCGTCCAATTCCCAAGGCATAGACACCCACATCCAATGAGTGATTGTAGGTGTAAAAATCATGGGTCGATAAACTGATCAAATGATCCATGCCTTCTGGCTCTTGTTCCATAAATTTAACAAACTCGTGAATGATTTTTTTGGAGTCTTCTAGAGCCTTACCCACATCGGGGTTTTCATAAATCTCTTCGACTAGAGAGAGGGAGCTTTCGCGAAGAAGTTCGGCTTTGGTCATTGGGTCCAGTGCCTCGTCTTCGAGCTGCCCGTGGATAAAGTCTTTAAAAGCTTGTCGCTGAGAGTTGGGGACGAAGAGTCGATCCGTATCTTTCAATTTGGCCACTTTTTCTGTAGAGATCGAATTACCGGCA
This sequence comes from uncultured Bdellovibrionales bacterium, assembly GCA_965368905.1. Taxonomy (GTDB): domain Bacteria; phylum Bdellovibrionota; class Bdellovibrionia; order Bdellovibrionales; family JAGQZY01; genus JAGQZY01. The sequence continues at coordinate 26,700 of CBDUOS010000013.1, forward strand.
CGGATATAATGAACGTAGCGATTTTGGATTTTGACAAACAGGTCGAACGGCAGTCCGATCTCTGGACGCAAGCAACCCACACGAACATTGAAGTATTCCCAAACCAACGCAATAGCCCCTTTTTTCAACTTTGATGGGATTCAGGGTTAAATTTTGCCACGATTGGCCATGAAATCAAAGAGAAGAATAGTGGAGCGAATTAAAGCAGATTGCCTCCCCGAGAATTTTGACAAGACTCGTGGTTTTTCTTACTATGGCGGATCTCCAGAGGGGGGACATGAGTCTCTATTTCGACACACCCATTCAATATCTTAAAGGGGTTGGCCCCAAATTGGGCACTTTATTGCGAAAAAAGGGAATCTCCACCATTTCTGACCTATTTCACAACTACCCCCGCACTTATGAAGACCGGCGGGCCGCGCGAAATATTGCCTCTTTACAGGTGGGTGAAACGGTGAGTATTAAGGCCGAGGTCACCAATGTCAGTTCTTATAACTTGGGGCGATCACGTCGCAAAGCCTACGATGTCACCGTTCGAGATGGATCGGGATTGATCCATTGCAAATTTTTTCGGGTGCCGTACCGAGGATACTTTGAACGGTTTGAACCACGGCAGCAAGTTCGAGTGATTGGCAAAGTCACACACTACCGTGGTCGCGTCGAGTTTCATCACCCCGATATTCAAGAGCTCAAGGGCCAAGAGGACGTCGCCGATGAGTTGGTTCCGATTTATTCCGAAACCGAAGGATTAACAGCCACCCGATTGCGTAAAATAGTCACCCAAGCCAGCAGCTCTTTACAGAATGATGAAATCAAAGGCTTTGATGAAAAGCTGCCTCAGTGGATTTTGGATAAATATCAATTGCCCCCCATTAAAGATACATTTTTGGCAATTCACCACCCTCCAAAGGGGGCGGGCGAAGACTATCTGAATTATCAAAGCCCTTACCATCGTCGCATTATCTTTGAAGAGTTTTTTTGGCTCGAAATGTTGCTCGTGGCCCGCAAACAACGAGTGCAAAAAGACAGGGCTCCCGCCTTCAAGAAACCCAGCTTACTTGCGGATCAGCTCATTCAAAACCTTCCTTTTGAATTGACCAACGCACAGATAAGAGCCCAAAAAGAAATCATTACCGATTTGCAGAAGGACTGGCCCATGCACCGTATGGTGCAAGGAGATGTGGGGAGTGGGAAAACTTTGGTCGCTTTGCTGTCGGCTTTGGTTGCGATTGAAAACGGATACCAAGCGGCGTTGATGGTGCCCACTGAAATTTTAGCGCAACAGCACTACATGGGGGCACAAAAACTGTTTGAACCTTTGGGAATTAAGGTGGGTTTTTTAAGTGGTCACATGAAAGCTAAGGCCAAGCGCGAGATGAATGAACAGATCGAGAAAGGCGAAGTGCATTTGGTGGTGGGGACACACGCTTTGATTCAAGACACGGTGAAGTTCCACAATCTAGGTCTTGTCATTGTGGACGAGCAACACCGATTTGGTGTGGAGCAAAGAAAAAAACTGAAAAAGAAAGGGGAGAGTCCCCATTTTCTTTTGATGACGGCCACACCGATTCCTCGAAGTTTGGCAATGACGGTGTATGGTGACCTTGAGGTATCCATCATAAATGAAATGCCCAAGGGACGAATTCCAATCGTGACCCGAATGACCTATCAAAGTAAAAGACTCAAGGTGATTGGTTTTGTACGCGACCAATTGAAAAAAGGGCGTCAGGCCTACATTGTTTACCCATTGGTGGAAGAGTCTGAAAAAATAGATCTGAAAAATGCCACCGACGAGTTCGAAAAACTAAAACTGGATTTTCCCGAGTATAAAGTGGCTCTCATGCACGGAAAAATGAAGTCCGAAGAAAAAGACACCATCATGGAGCAATTCCGCAATCATGAGTACGACATTTTGGTTTCGACAACCGTGATTGAAGTGGGGGTGGATGTACCCAATGCGAACATTATTTGGATAGAGCACGCCGAGCGCTTCGGCTTGTCTCAGTTACACCAGTTGCGCGGTCGTGTGGGGCGAGGGTCTCACAAGAGTTATTGTATTTTGTCTTTGGGGCACGCGGTCTCTCAAGAGTCTCGCGAGCGGATTCAACTTATGGAAGATACCAGTGATGGTTTCAAAATTGCTGAGGCCGACTTGGAGTTGCGCGGACCTGGTGAATTTTTAGGAGCCAGACAAAGTGGTTTACCTGGTTTCAAAATGGCGAATTTGATTCGGGATATGGAAATTCTCAAACAGGCGCGAGAAGCCGCCTTTGGGGTAATGGCTCGCGACCCGGACCTGTCTCGTTACGAACATCGAGCTATTAAAGAGGAAGTTCTTCACAACAAAGAGATGATTGGTTGATCAATATTGGCGACTGGTGCGAATGGAAGGAAATGCTCAGATGCTAAATTATTTTTACAGTTTCATCGATCGTACTCCACTTTCTTTCTTTATTATTTTTTCACTGCTATTAGGATTGGCACCTTTTTTTCCGGAGCCCCATCTTTTTGAGAAAACCAAAATGCTGTTTTCTGGGACGCTGGCCAAGCCGATTGACATCTTTGATCTCTTTTACCATCTTCTTCCATTTGTATTGTTGGGGATCAAACTCACTCGTGTTTAAGGATGCCCCAGTTTAGTTAGACATCAAGTTCTGAACTTGTGGGTTGTCTTTTAATAGACTCATAACCATTTGCAAATCAGAAATTTCCAAAGTGGGGTCTTCCTCTCGCAGAAACCTTAACATGTCTGGTAAATTGAACTCCTGACGGGTTTCGACGAACTCCAACAGTCCATCCAAGATCCGCTGTTGTCGAGGACTCATATCACTTGAAATTTCCGAAACAACTTCGGAGATTTGTTTTTGGTGGACTTGATTTTCCATGGCAGGGTCGACAGTGGCCACTCGTTCAAAGTCATCACGACCACGTGTTTCGAAAGCACTGCCATAGCGCCCGTAAGTCGCCTCATAGTTGGAAACTAATTCAGCTTTCATCTCGGCGGTCAATAAGTGAAAAGGGGCCGAGCCATTGAGCCGAACCTCATTTGGGTTAAAACCAGCTTCGACAAGAGCTTGGTCCCATCGCCAATTTTCTTCAGGTTTGGCTCGTACAATGCTACGTGAACTCGAAGTCACTCCAATCACTTCAAAAATCAGTTTTTGGTAAGCCTCGCCTCCGTCAAAAACGTTACGAAAATTGATCGGCAAACCTGCCTCAGCAAAAGTTTGAATCATCAATATGATGTCTTGCCGTGACCAATTGTGGTGTGGGGTGACATGTTCATAGGGATCGAAGCCGGCTTTTTGAATGGCACGTGGCCATGTCCAATTTTCCGTTGGTTTTGCGGTTACCAAATCAGTGAGAGGTAAACGGTAACCCAGTGTTTGAAAAACCAGGTTGGAGTACTGTTCACCACCTCTACGCACTGCCGACATATTGAGGGGCAACCCCGCTTTGGCAAAGGCTTGCAGGACCAGAACAATATTCTCTTCATGCCATTTGGGCTTAAAGGGGCGAGGCAGACTAAACTTTCGCAAAGGCACACCGGCAATGATTCGAGCGTTTTGCCAGTTCCACCCAGGGTAGGGTTTTGCGCTGATGATTCCTTGAGTGCCATGGCTAAAACCCATGACTTCTTCCATGACTCGGTCGTACTCTTTTCCGCCCTTGCGAACAGCATGAACATTGGTTTTGAGGTCGGCTTCATGAAAAGCTTTTATCAACAGTACGATTTCACCGGCGGTCCATGCATGTTTCTTCGCAATGTGAGCTTGTGGGTCGAAACCGGCTCGCGTAAGGGCGGTTTCCCAGGTCCAATCTTTGGTGGGCTTAACATTGACCAGTCTTTCTAAGCTCACTTCTCTACCAAGAATTTGTTTCGCTACGTCTTGATACTCTTTGCCACCCTGTAAAACACTGACTCGATTCAAAGCCAGCCCTTTTTTATTGAACTCTTGAAGCAAAGTCGTGATTTCATCAACTGTCCATGGATCTTTATAGGCTCGCTCAACGACGGGATCGAGACCTGCTTTGGCGAGAGCAATGTTCCATGTCCAGCTCGGTTCCGGCTTTGACTCGACCAATCGTTTCAGGCTTCCGGGATAACCCAATGTTTCCTCAACGATTTCTTTGTAGCGTTGCCCCCCCTTCTTCACGGCCGTTCCATAGACTGGTAAGCCGGCCTCTTTCAAAGCGATAATGACTGCAACAATCTTATCGGCAGTCCATCGGTTTTGGTGCCATCGCGTTGGTGCTCGATAAATCTCTTGGCAGGTGACAGAAGTGCCTTGGACAGTCAGGGGTAACATTAATAAGAAAAGAAAAACTCTAAACATTTTGCCGGATCATAGTAATGGTTCTTGCATAAGGCACACGAGTTTTTAAAAGACTGTAGTAATTATAGGGTTGCCTTTCTGGTAAGTGGCGCGACCATCGTCCAGTCTAGTAGCGCTTTCTAGCCAATGATACACAGGATTATCAGTAAGACTTCTTGTGGGCCATTGGTCTGTGTGATGAAATGTTCAGTACATTTAGGGAGGAATTATGTTTTTATCACGGACGATAAAAGCTCTAGCAGTTCTTGCAGGCTTTTACTCTTTTACGGCTCACGCCGGTACTCAGTTACATTTTAAAACCCAGGCCGTAGATACCACTGTGGATTCAGCGATGACGGCCTATCGTACAACGGCTCCGACTGACTATCATATTATTCAGTTTGCCAACACGATAACGCCACAGGATCGACAAGAGTTGATTCAGTCTGGGGTGGAAATCATCAGTTATATTCCAGATGATGCCTATATCGTAAAAATGGATTTGGCGACTCAGGAAGAGATGCAAAGTCGTGACGGATTGCAAGCGGTCTTGCCTTACGCTCCCGCTTTCAAAGTCAGCCCCGCTTTTGGGGTGATCGATCATATTCGAGCCGAAGTAGTCGAAAAAATATCGATTAAAACCTTTAGTGCTGAAGCCACGCAAAAACTCGCCAAGGTGATCGGAGGCATGGGTGATCTTCGGTATGCCAAAGGCAAATACATTGGAGTGGTGGCTCCCTTGTCAGCTGTTGATGCCATCAAAAACTTGAACGGTGTGGAGTGGATTGAACCTTATCCCGAGTTGAAATTTATGAACTTTGAAGTGTCCGCAGATTTAATAGAGGCCACCTCGCGTAAGACCGTGAACGATTTGGATGGCTACGAGTCTGGAACAAAAATCATGAACTTCGAAGCCGCATGGAATCGTGGTTACACCGGCCGCGGTCAATTGGTTGGTTTTTCTGACACCGGGTTGGATTCAGGAAACACCGCCAGTATTCATAGAGACTTCCAAGGTCAGGTGCAAAAAGGATACGCCTACGGATTGCTCTCCTTCAGTTGGAATGACCCCATGGGGCACGGAACTCATGTTGCCGGCTCGATTGCGAGCAATGGTGCGGCCTCTAACGGAACACTTCGTGGGGGTGCTTACGAGGCGAAATTGATTGCCGGAGGAATGTGGTCACAATTGTTGAACAATATGATTCCGCCACAGGATATCGCAACGATGTTCCAAGACGCCTACAATGATGGGGCTCGTGTGCATACCAATTCTTGGGGCTCGCCGCAGAACTTAGGGGCTTACGATAACTTCGCTGTCACCGTGGACCAGTTCATGTGGGATCACCCCGATATGTTGTTAATGTTTGCTGCCGGTAACTCTGGAACGGATGCTAATAATAATGGTCGGGTCGATGAAGACTCGATTGGAACTCCAGCGACTGCAAAAAACGTATTGTCTGTGGGAGCCTCCGAGAACTTAGTGAGCGATGGTGGTATCCAACGACCTATTGGACAGTTGAAAAAACAAGATGGCTCACCTTTGTTTTCGGCAGAGCCCATTGCTTCTGATTTTCTTTCAAACAATGAGAACGGTATTGCCGCTTTCTCGTCTCGTGGACCAACAGATGATGGAAGAATTAAACCAGATCTTGTTGCAAACGGAAGATCATTAAAATCGTCAGATCACGATAATAACAGTGATTATTCTACTAAGAGCGGTACGTCTATGTCTGCACCTGGTATAACAGGAATCATATTAT